>CAZKOC010000159.1:0-5227 GCA_964554275.1 uncultured Weeksellaceae bacterium | reverse complement strand
AAAATAACCTCATACGAATTTTTATCATTGAAATTTTAAACAGGCTCTAAGTTTTTCTTTCAAAAAAAATTTCTCCAAAAATTTTTAAGCCCTGGGAATTCTCAAAGTCCCCCTGAAAGACCCCCACTCATTCTCAGGGATGACAAACACCCCCCCATTCTAATAGGAAAAAACATTTTCGAGCTGACTTATAAATTCAAGGTGATAGCTGTAATTTATTTCAGTAGAAATACTTTGTTCTTGATGGTGAAAATTTACAACTCAAATTCAAATCAATGGTAACGATTATCGATTTTAAAGAAAGAAACAAAGAAGATGGAACTTCATTCTTTGTATTGGAAGTGCAAGGTGGAATTGAACTTGTACAAAGCCAAAGGACAAAGCAGTTTTACGCAACTGCAAAGAAAGCCTACATTTCAAGGGGACAATTGATATGCACTTTCTCATATCCGGTACATACTTGGTTAGAATAGTGTTACGAAATAAAGAGATCAGGACGTTTAGAATAATCAAGAATTGACATTAACCTTTATCAAAATAAACCTGGCTCTAAGGGTTAGAAGATTCTCAATTCATTGAGAATCTTCTTTGTTTTAACCCTCTGCAATTTATTCAAATCAAAAAACTTTGTACTTTTGCTCCTTTATGAATTAGAATCATGGCAATTAAAACTTTTAGAGAAGTCATTGCAGAAGCAATGAGCGAGGAAATGAGAAGAGATCCTTCCGTTTATTTAATGGGGGAAGAAGTAGCTGAATATAATGGTGCTTATAAAGCGTCAAAAGGTATGCTGGATGAGTTCGGTCCTGAAAGAGTAATTGATACGCCCATTGCAGAAGGCGGATTTTCCGGAATCGCGGTAGGTTCAGCAATGACAGGTTGCCGTCCGATTGTGGAGTATATGACCTTTAATTTTTCATTGGTTGCCATTGACCAGATCATCAACAATGCAGCGAAAATGTACCAAATGTCCGGTGGACAATGGAACGTGCCGATTGTTTTCCGCGGACCTACCGGTTCTGCCGGCCAATTAGGCGCGACGCACTCGCAGTCATTCGATAACTGGTATGCAAACTGTCCGGGATTGAAAGTAATTGTTCCTTCAAATCCGTATGACGCAAAAGGATTGTTGAAATCTGCCATCCGCGATAATGATCCTGTGATATTTATGGAGTCTGAACAGATGTATGGAGATAAAATGGAAATGCCTGAAGAGGAATACCTGATCCCGATTGGTGTTGCGGATATCAAAAAAGATGGCACCGATTTGACAATAGTTTCTTACGGTAAGTTAATGAAAAACGCGTTGGCGGCAGCCGAGCAATTGGAAAAGGACGGAATCAGCGCGGAAGTAATTGACTTGAGAACCCTCCGCCCGCTGGATTATGATACCATCATCAATTCTGTAAAGAAAACCAATCGATTGGTTGTTTTGGAAGAATCGTGGCCGTATGGCTCCATTTCGACTGAAATTACTTACATGGTTCAGCAGAAAGCATTTGATTATTTAGATGCCCCGGTAAAAAGAATTACAGCACCGGATATTTCATCACCTTACTCTCCGGAACTTTTTAAAGAATGGTTTCCGAGTGTACAGGATGTTGTGGAAGCAGGAAAATCTGTATCTTACAAATAATAAATTGACGGAAATTCCGTTAAAGAATAAAAGCCTTCTGTTTACAGAAGGTTTTTTTGTTGATATTTGCATGAGTATATGTTAAGATTTAATTTTCTAACCACATTCATCCTTTTGTTGGTGCTTTCTTCAGCATCAGCCCAAATTAAAGTTTCCGGTAAAATAATAGACGGCAAAACCAAACGCCCTGTAGCTTATGCAGACGTAACTTTGCCCAATGCGGGTGTTTTTACCACAACCAATACAGATGGTAGTTTTTACCTGGAATCTGTGGAAAATGATTCGATTATTGAGGTTTCCTTACAAGGTTATGAATTCTTTGAACAAAAATTAAATTCAAAAGTTAATTACAATTTTACGATTACATTGGTTCCTGATGCTTCCGTTGGGGAAAATTCTGCAGTTGAATTAGACGAAGCTACCTTTACCAATAAACGAAAGAAATACAAGAATAAAAAGGAAAATCCGGCTTATGCGATCCTCAATGAGTTATGGAAACGCAAACGTAAAAATGGTTTACGTATCGTTTCTCAGTATGAATATGAAGAATACGAAAAGCTTCAGTTTGATTTGAACAATGTCGACAGTGCGCTCACCAAAAACAAATTATTCAAAGACATGGAATTCATCTTTGAACGCATTGACACTTCTGAAATTACCGGAAAAGCATATTTGCCCGCATTTATCAATGAATCCCTCTACAGAGTTTATGGGAAAAATGAACCTTCACGAAGAGAAAGAAAAGATTTGCTGGCCAACAAAAGTTCCGGGTTCGATGATAACGAAATCGTAGCTCAGACACTGAAAAATCTTTACAAAGAATTTGACATCTACGAAAACAGATTGAATTTCTTCAATAAAAACTTTGTCAGTCCTGTTGCCAGGGACGGATTCTCCGTATATGAATATGAATTAACGGATACCATCAGCCTTGACGGTGTAGATTGTTACCGGATTAAATATTATCCTAAACGGGATGGAGAATATACATTTGTGGGAGATGTTTATATCAGCCTGGAAACATACGCTGTGAAAGAAGTTTCCATGCAAAGCACCAGGAACATTGACGTTAATTTTGTACGTGACATTTTTGTGAATTTACAGTTCGATGTAAAGAACGATTCCATTTTTTATCCGAAACGTGACTATATTTTACTGGACATGGCACTGCTCAACAAGAAAGCAAATGCCAAAGGAATGTTTGCCCATCGTACCGTTTCGTATAAGGATTTTAAATTTGATGAACCCCATCCCGACGAATTTTACAGCGAAAGAAATTACGATCCCTATTCCTCTGGCGCATTTGAAAAAGACGATTTGTACTGGGCGGGGGCCAGGCATGAAAGATTATCTAAAAATGAGGGCGGAATTTACGAAACACTCGACAGCCTGCAGCAGGTTCCCCGGTTCAAACGGATCGTCAAATCAGTAGAGATACTCGGCTCAGGTTACTGGAATGTCTGGAATTCCATAGATATCGGTAATTTATATTCATCTGTCGGATATAATGAAATAGAAGGATTCCGCTTGCGAGGGGGTGCCAGGACTTATTTCACACAAAATGATATGTGGCGTATCGCTGGTTATTTGGCGTATGGGTTCAGAGACCATCAGTTCAAATATGGTGCAGAAGCACGCTTTATGTTCAATAAATACAATCGTTTCCAAATCGGTGCAGGTACCAAACGAGACATTGAACAGCTCGGTGTTCAGCTTACAACTTCAGACGGAATTATGACTCGCAGTTTTGCGTCCTCTTCAATTATCAGTCAGGGCGCAAATGACAAACTTAGTCATATCAACAAGACTAATATCTACACGTCCATTGATCCATGGAAGAATTTCAGCGTCCGTTTAGACGGGAATTACCAGACTACCCGTGCCGCGGATCCTGAAATGTTCAACATAGGCTATGTACAAGACGGGCTATATGAAGAACACCTCATAGATACAAACGTAAGCTTGTCATTTATTGCCCGGCCCGGAGCAAAATTTTCCCGGTACGGAATTGACCGTTATGAACACAGTACACTTGCGCCAACCATCATGTTGAGGTATACCAAAGGATTCAGCGGATTATTCAACAGTCAATTTGATTATGATAAATTACAATTCCTTTTCGCAAAACCATTCCTGATAGGCTCTTTTGGTAGGAGCAATGTTGTATTTGAAGCCGGAAAGACCTTTCAGGGACTACCACTTTCCCTGTTAAGCGTAATTCCCGGAAACGAAAGTTATGGTCAGGTTCCCGGAACATTTTCACAATTGGATTATTATGAATTCGTGACCGATACCTATACGACCTTTTCACTCGACCACCATTTCAATGGTTGGATTTTAAATAAAATTCCGCTTATTAAAAAACTAAAAATAAGAGAAGTCGGATTCATTCGCGCTGCATGGGGCGATGTTTCAGAAGAAAGCCTTTTGATGAACCGTTCAGACATCCCATATCTTGCACCTCATGACAAAATCTATTTCGAGTATGGATTCGGAATCGAAAACATAGGCTGGGGTAATTTCCGTCCACTGCGCATAGACTTCAACTGGCGAGGAAACTATCTCGATCTTCCGGATGTCCGTAAATTTGGGGTAACTATCGGGATGGATATGTCATTCTAACATATTCATTCAGAGTTTATTTAACATTTCTTAACTCAACTATTTCATAATTTTAAAGCCAAAAAAATCATATTATGAGCGAATATTCCATTCAGTCATTTATCGCCAAGACCAAACAAAATGACGCAGAACATGATTATTTCGAACTAGAAAAACCACAATTGCTGGAAATAAATCTCAAAGACCAGTTCGTTTGGACCAAAGCAGGAAGTATGGTCGGTTATGTGGGAAACATAAATTTCGAACGTGAAGGGATGCTTTCCGGCGGATTAGGCAACCTATTGAAAAAGACGCTTACCGGTGAAGGTGCAAAACTTATGAAAGCACAAGGGTCCGGAAGACTATATGTTGCCGATAGCGGTAAAAAAGTTCAGGTTTTACATCTTGAAAATGAAAGTATTTGTGTAAACGGGAATGATATATTGGCGCACGATCAAACCATTGCAAATCAGATCACCATGCTTAAAAGCATTGCAGGTATGATGTCAGGCGGTCTGTTTCAGGTGAGATTAACCGGAACAGGACACGTTGCAATTACAACACACGGTGATCCCCTGACGCTGATGGTAACACCCGAATCTCCTGTTTTTACGGATCCCAACGCAACCGTTGCATGGTCAGGGAATTTAAGCCCGGAACTCAAAACCAGCGTATCTTTCAGGAGTTTAATCGGAAGAGGGAGTGGTGAAGAATTCCAGATGAAATTCTCTGGTAGTGGTTGGGTATTGATTCAACCTTACGAAGAGGTTTACTTTCAGCAAAAATCATAATTAAAATAATATTGTCAAACCCTGAATTTTAGGAAATTTTTGAGTTTTTTCCTTTATTTATAAATTAAAATCGCATTCAATAGATAAATTCTTTTGAAATAAAGTGAATGTGCTATATTTGCAAACTGTTAAAATTTGTAAAAAATTATGAAAGAACTATTTCTCTGGATTCCGGTAATTCTATCTATTATTGGATTGA
>CAZKOC010000158.1:0-5228 GCA_964554275.1 uncultured Weeksellaceae bacterium | reverse complement strand
TCAATTATAAAAAATGATTACCTTTAAATTGTAATTAAACAATCTGCCTTAATGGAAATATTTGATTCCAACACAATTATGTCCTTTTTCCTCGGCATCGGACTGGCGGCCTCCGCCGGGTTCAGGGTCTTCCTTCCGCTTTTCGCGTTGAGCATCGGAGCGCATTTCGGACAGGACTTACTGGAACTGAACGATAGCTGGCAATGGGTCGGAAGCTGGCCGGCGATGATTTCGCTCGGTGTCGCTACCCTTGTTGAAATAGCTGCCTACTACATTCCGGTTGTTGATAATCTTCTGGATACAATAGCTATACCTTTGGCTGCAGTAGCGGGAACCATACTGATGGGTTCTACGCTTCTGGACATGAGCGAAGTTACTACCTGGGCGCTCGCCATCATTGCAGGTGGGGGAACCGCTGCCGCTGTAAGCGGAACGACAGCCGCCGCAAGAGCGGTTTCCACCGGGACAACCGCGGGAACGGGTAACTTTGCCGTAAATACAGGAGAAACTGCCGCCGCTTCCGTATTAAGTTTGACTTCACTGGTATGGGCACCCATTGCATTTGTACTAGTATTGTTGGTATTATATGGAATTTACCGCCTTTGGAAATGGACAAGGAAACAAAAGTTGTTCGCAGGGTAGAACGCCCGGGCCTGTTAATAAAATCGTTAACATTTTCATAATCTTATATTTAAAACTTATATATTTGCTCTTTTTATTTTTGCATTAACTTTTAATTAAACTATTGACATATGAAAAATACCAACCCTTTTAAATCATCTCTGATGATTTTACTTTTTTGCTTCGGCCTTACCAGTTTGTGGGGGCAAGCTATTTTAGTAGATGACTTTAATAGAGCAAATAACAATACAGTAGGAAACGATTGGACAGAAATTGAAACAACTTCTGGAGCGCAAATCACTTCTAATATGTTGCAACTTGGTTCAACTACAACTGGAAGAGAATTTGTTTATAAAGACTTATCCTCTCTTACTAATCCAATAATAACAAATGGTATCACGAATAATAACCAAACTCTTACGTGGGCATTTAACTTTAGAACCAATAGAAATAATCCAAGCGGTTTTGACGCCTCGAATTATGGTATCTCTTTTATTTTGTGTAAATCGACAAACGACCTAACTAATGGTGTCGGCTATGCTATCACTATTGGAGGAACAACCACCAATGACCCTATTAAATTAGTTAGGTTTTCGGGAGGAGGAGATTCAAACTCAGAATATACAGACATTATTGTTGCGCCTACTAATAGCGGCATTGGGAATACTGCATATATTAGTGTTAGAGTGACCTATAACCCTCTAACTGATGAATGGGCATTATTCGCAGAAGCCAATGCTTCTAATTTTCCCCAATCTGATCCAAGAAATACAGCTACACAAATAGGTAATAATATAGTAAATACTACATACACAGCCACAGGAAATAATCTACGTTATTTTGGTGCTTATTGGAATCATTCGAATGGTGCTGTAGCTTCAAATAATGCTATTTTTGATGACATATATGCTCCAGCGCTACAAGCTTCCGGTGACGATGCTCCTGAGCTTACCGCAGCAGAGAATGCAACGGTAGATGCGCCTTTCAATGTAACTTTTACAGATGATGAAGACTGGAGAGAAGCCATTACCGGTATTACCGTGGGTGGTACTCCACTTACTGCAGGATGGAGTGTAAGTGCAGGACAAATTACATTTACCCCATCTGCGTCGGTACCTGCAGGCCTATTACAAACAGCAGGTGACAATAAAAGTATAGTAGTATCGGCAACTGATTATTCCAATGCTACCGTAAATCAAACCATAATAGCAGGAGTAGCTACTAAACTGGCAATTACACAACAGCCTACCGCGCCGGCATCAAATGGGGCGGCACTTGCAATACAACCTAAAGTTACCATACAGGACCAGTACGGTAATAAAACAACAAACACTGCCAATGTTACGGCAGCAGCGACACAAGGAACCTGGACACTTGGCGGTACAGTTGAGGTAGCGGCTATAAATGGTGAAGTAACTTATAGCGGACTTACAGCCACAAGTGCAGAAGCCGTAAGTGGCGCAACCATCAGCTTTTCTGCAGATGATTTAACGGGGGTGACTTCCGGGTCTTTCAACATTCCTTCACCACCTCCACCCCCACCTGCAAATGACAACCCTTCAGGGGCAATCAATCTTACAATAGGTGATCCTGCCGTACAGGGAACAAATATAAATTCTACCAAAACCATAATTGCCGGACTGCCAAATCCTGCGAGCCCATGTGCAGGAAATTACACTAATACGGGGCTTGGTGTTGGAGATGTGTGGTACACTATTACAGTTCCTGAATCCGGAGAAATCACAATAACTACTTCGGCTCCAACTACAGGAACAGGCATTGACACAGTAATTGCTTTATATACAGTTTCCGGTGAAACCTACACACAAGTAGCTTGTGATGATGATAATGGAGGTAACAATTATTCAATGGTGACTTATAGTGGAACTCCAGGTGTATTGATTTATATTCGGATATGGGAATATAATAATGATGCGGCGGGTAATTTCAACATTAGGGCAACCACTCCGCCAACCAATAACGGGTGTACAACCCCTGTGGTATTAACTGTAAATGCAGAAGAAACAACTGATGGAACTTTAGCCGGCTCTACGCCAACGATCAGTACTCAAAATGATGTTTGGTATTCATTCACTCCAAATTATGCAGGCTCTCATACAATTACTGTAGGTGGGTTTACAGGCAACGTAGATATTCGTCTGTATTCTGTTTCCTGTGGTTCAGTTACAAACAGTAATCATATTGCTGCTGCCGCGACCAGTAATAATCCCGAAAATCTTACATACAATATAACTACACCTAATCAACCTTATTTGATTAGAGTATTTGCAAATAATGCAGCAGCTAATGCGTCAAACTTCAACATTCAGGTAACATCGCCAAAAAGCATTACAACGGATGTAAACACAGTAGCCTTTGGATCTGTTGACATAGATACGGAAGAAGATGCAACAAGTGATGTGGATGTAACAGGTGTTTATTTAACTGGAAATATTACTGCAACCTTAGGTGGTACAAATGCTGACCAGTTCTCTGTATCAGAAGAATCATTGGATGCAGCGGGTGGTACACTTACCGTTACTTACAACCCCGATGCTATAGGCACTCATGCTGCAACCTTAACACTTTCAAGTGCAGGAGCAACTGACAAAGTAGTAAACCTTTCAGGAACTGCCGTTATTGTTCCGGTTGTAGAAGAAGATACATTTGCGGGTACAGTAGGCATAGCTTTTTCGGAACAAATTGAAGCAACCCAATCACCAGCATCATATGCCATAACCTATGGTGAGCTGCCTGAAGGATTATCTTTAAACACTACAACAGGTGCAATCACGGGTACTCCGCTAGAAGCAGGTGATGACTTTGAAATTCAGGTGACAGCCACTAATGCTGCAGGAACAAGTGAAGCAAAAGCTATTACTTTTGAAATCGGGAAAGGTACTCAAGCTATTTCCGGCTTTAATAATTTGAATAAAACTACTAACGATACACCTTTCGGCTTACCAGAAACAACAAATGCGGAACTAACGGTTTCTTATGAAAGTTCAAATACATCTGTTGCGACTATTGACGGCAATACGGTAACCATTATGGGAGCAGGTAGTACTACAATTACCGCTTCTCAGGCAGGTAACGATAACTGGAATGCCTTGCCGGAAGAAACAACGATTATCTTAACAGTAACGGAAGTATATGCCGGAGAAGGTGTATTTGAAAAAATTACTGACATTAACGATTTGACAGATGGATATTATGTGATCGTAGGTACTGAAGGCAGTGTCAATAACGCTATGAATAATTCTGCGGGAAGTGGTTTTTTAAATGTAACAGGAGTTACTGTAGCTGACAATAAAATTACCGATCCTGCCACAAGTATTGTATGGAAAATAGAAACTAATGGTGATTACAAAACTATTTATAATGATGTTGTAAATCAATATGTCTCCCAATCAGGCAGCAATAATTCTACTATAAATCTCGTCAATGCTGCAACTGGCAACAATCAGTATTGGAATGCCACTTATACAGGGAGTCTGTTTAACTTTGCCAGCGTTGCTACCTCTACAAGAAGTTTAGCATATAACATCGGAGCTTCTCCTAGAAGATTTGCAGGCTATCAAATAGGTACACAACAAATAAACTTTAGTTTATACAAACTTATAATTCCAGCAGGTCCTATTACATGGACAGGAACAGAATGGTCCAACGGAGATGGTCCTGACCCAACAGACCCTATTATCGTTGAGGGAGAGTTGGTCATTGGAGAAGATGCAGATATGGAAACCTTGGAAGTAGGTGATTTAACCGTAGCGGAAGGTGGTTCAATTGTAATTGAAGCTGGGCACTCTATTACTATAAACGGTAAAATTACCAACAATGCAGATGCTGAAAATTTTATAGTACGAAGCGGAGCAAATTTAATCCAGTCACCTCTTTATACTGCCAATGATAATGAAGGAGCCATTGCTGTTGAAAGAGAAAGCCAGGACATCGTACGGTTGGATTATACCCTATGGTCATCTCCGGTTATCGGGCAACAATTACAGGCATTTTCACCTATGACCCTGCCAAATCGTATCTATACTTACGAAACTACTGAAGCTACCGAAGGAGATGACGGAGAGTATGTGGTGGTTGCAGATGCAAATGCAAATTTCGAAAATGGAAAGGGATATCTGTTCAGAGCTCCTAATAACTGGAATTTGCAGCATGACAATGCCCCTACTCCTTATCAAGGTAATTTTATCGGAGAGCCGTTTAATGGAAATATAAACATTGGAACTTATGCCAATGGTTACACCTCTGTTGGGAATCCGTATCCATCTAATTTAGACCCTCAGGCTGTAATGGACGGAAATGATGACATAAATACATTGTATTTCTGGAATAATCCCGAAAGAGTATTTAATGAAACAACAGAAACCTGGGAATATAACGGGATAAAATATGTTACCTATAGTGGATTAGGTTTTGTTCCTGATATTTATAATGGAAACAGCATTACAGTAGGTCAAGGCTTCATCGTTTATACAACTGCAAATTCCGTAAACTTCACAAATGATATGAGAGTCTCTGATGCAGGTGACTTCTTCAAAGCAGATGAAACGGAAAGACACAGAATCTGGTTGAATTTGAGTAATGGTGAA
>CAZKOC010000157.1:0-5316 GCA_964554275.1 uncultured Weeksellaceae bacterium | reverse complement strand
AATGGATGGATTGATATGTTTTTTTTCTCGGTAGGAATTTAAATTTCTGAATCAATGACTCAGACAGATTTTCTTCCATTGTCTGGATTTCGTTCTCCAATTGTATCTGTAATTTCTGCATCACTCGGTTACTGATACCCTTTTTCTGTAATTTTTCAGTGCTTGGATAAACCGGATACAAACCAATTGGAACAGATTGATGATTTTCCAATGTTTCTATTTCAGGATGTACAATGTTGAACTTCCCATTAAATTCAGAGGGTTTGCCGTAAATAACCAAAGGAATTCCAACAGATTGTTCAATTGTTTCCCGCAGCCATTTTGTGTATTTGAACCAAATGAGCTCCATTTGCCCGGAATCATCTTCTAATTTTGCGACCAGTCTTTTGACTTTTCCCTGGCCGATTTCCTGCAATTTTGTAAGCTTCCCTAAGATTTGAACTTCTGCCGATGAATCGATTACTTCATTGATTTTATAATATTTGGAACGGTCAACGTACCTGAATGGAAAATGATTCAACAAATCCTCATACCGGAAAATGCCCAGTTCGGACTGTAAAACCTTTGCTCTTTCAGGTCCTACACCTTTCAGGTATTCTATTGGGGTTTGTAAAATATCGGAAGCCATTTTGTCATGGAAACTTTCAGGAAAGATAATAGATAATGATAATTCAGAAAAATTTTAATTAGCTGTATTCTCACACCTGCCATAATCTTCGTATTTGCACAAGCAGATTTATATAAGTAAGAATATCTGAAAATAAAGATTATTCTATTTTCTTTTTATATGGCCTGATAATCAGGCGTACACTTTTGTTATATTGAAAGTATTGTATAACCCAGTTCATCAGAGCAATTACTTTGTTTCTGAACCCTACCAATGAAACCAAGTGTACAAACATCCAAACTATCCAGGCGAACCATCCGGCGAATTTCCAATGAGGCAAATCCACAACCGCTTTGTCACGACCAATAGTTGCCATAGAGCCTTTGTCTTTGTATATAAACGGTTTCAAGGATTTGTTGGAATTTAAATTATTCAGATTTTTTGCCAGCAGTTTTCCTTGCTGTATGGCGACCTGCGCGACCATAGGATCTCCCTGAGGATTTTTTTCAGTTATCATCAGCGCCACATCTCCGATGGCATATATGTTTTCATAACCTTTAACCACATTGAATTCATTGACCAATAATCTCCCTCCTTTTACATTCTCATCATTGCCTATTCCGGGGATTAAAGCACCTTTTACGCCTGCTGTCCAAATCAAAGTTGTCGCGTTGAGATCCTTATTGTCGGTATCTACGTGAATCCCGTCATAATCTTTGACAAGTGTATCGAACCATATTTGTACGCCTAATTCTTCCAGGTATTTTTTTGCTTTTTCCGAAGCATTTTTTGACATAGTGGGCAACAGCCTGTCTGCAGCCTGAATGAGGTGTACATTCATTCTCCTTATATCTAAATCCGGATAATCATTAGGGAGAATATGTTTTTTAAGCTCTCCCATTGCACCGGCAAGTTCAACTCCTGTTGGCCCGCCCCCCACAATCACATAATTCATCAATCTGTAACGTTCATCTAAATCATTGGTCAAAAGCGCTAATTCTAAATTTTGAAGGATTAAGCTTCTTAAATCCAGCGCTTCAGGCACGGTCTTCATGGGCATAGCGTGCTTCTGAATATTTTGATTTCCGTAATAATTTGTATCTGAGCCGGTTGCGATGATTAAATAATCATAGTGTATCTCACCAATGTCAGAAAAAATCTTTTGTAGGCTCGGGTTTACTTCATACACATTTGCAATTCTGAAATAGAAATTTTCTTTCTTTGCAAATATGGTACGAATTGCGTGGGCAATGGAATCCGGTTCCAGACCTGCTGTAGCTACTTGATAAAGAAGCGGCTGAAATGTGTGGTAATTATGCTTGTCCAGTAAAACGACTTGGAAATCTTGAGTCGATAGTCTTTTTGCGAGTTGTAATCCGCCAAATCCGCCGCCAATGATAACGATACGCTTCAGATTGATATCAGGAATGTTCATTCTTTAGTTTTATATACTCGGGTTAAATCTAACAATTTTACAGGGTTCATTGAGAATCCGTTTACATTTTTACGGATAAAAATGGAAGTCTGATCATAAAATAACGGAACGATGGGAGCGAACTGCATCATTAAGCTGTCCATTTCACGGTAAATCTTTTCCCGTTGTTTTTCGTCATTTATCTGAAAAGAATTTAAATACAATTCGTCAAATTTTTTGTTTTTATAGTGAGAATAATTTGGTCCTTCAGGTGCAAAATTTTTACTGTAGTACAAGGACAGAAAATTTTCCGCATCCGGATAATCCGCTCCCCAGTTTGCTCTGAAAAAGGAGAATTTGCCCGTAGCCTTCCCATCGCGCATAGTCGGACCCGGCACGACATTTACTTCAATATTCAAGCCAACTTTTGAAAGCTGCGCCTGCATATATTCACAAACATCTACATATTCCTGGACGGTAGTCAGCGTTATTTTTGGTAATGCACCTTTTTCCTTTCGATAAGCCTGAATCAATTCCCGTGCTTTAGCCGGTTCATATTTATAACCAATGTCTTCATCATAACCGGGTAAGCCTTTTGGAATGAAGCCTCCTTCTGCGGCAGTAGCGACCCCATTCATCATGTATTTTACCATTTTAGGTTTATCGATTCCGTAATTGATGGCTTTTCTCAATCGTTCATCAATGGGATTTCCATCATCCAAATAAAAACATAAATAAACAGTACTTAAGTAATTGTATTTATTTAAATTAAGTATGTCTTTATATTTAGGATTCAATTCACCTAATGGTGTAAGGATTTCATTTTTGTAAGAAGGATCTAAATCTGCCATCATATCTACATTCCCTTGAATCAATTGTAGAAATTCATTGTGTTTTTCAGGTAAAAAAGTCATAGAAACTGCTTCCAGGTAAGGAAGGGAATTACCTTTTTCATCTTTCTCAAAATAAAGCTGATTTTTTCTTAGAACTAATTTTATATTGTCTTCCCACAGCTGAAATTGAAAAGGTCCGGTTCCCACAGGAGTTTTCCGAAATTGTTCCTGACCGTTTTTGAACATTTCTTTAGGAACGACAGAACAATATTTCATGCTTAATAATCCTAAAAACGGGGGAAACGCTTCTTTTAATTTTATTTCGAAAACGGAATCATTTAAAGCTTTGTAAGAATCTACATTATTCAAAACCCAGTTTCCTGCACCTCCGACTTTGGAGTCGGTCAAACGGTCAAAACTATACACAAAGTCCGTCGCGTTTACAGTTCTTGTTGAGTCCTTTCCAAAAGTCAGATTTTTATGAAAATAAACATTATTCCTTAATGTAAAAGTATAAGTTTTTCCGTCTTCGGAAATTACCCAGTTTTTTGCTATATCGGGAATAACCTGAAGGCTGTCATTTAGCTTGACCAATCCATTGTACATCAGATTGCAAACCCAGGTATTAGATTGTAATCTTGCAAAAGCGGGATCTAAGGAATTAATATTATCATAGCGGTTGAGCCGGAAAATTTTGGAATCGTCAACTTCCTGTCTTTCAGAACAACTTAGGAAAGTTGCCACTAAAGGCAGTAAGAAAAAAAATGCTCTCAGATTGAGTTTCATTTCGCTAAGATACATTTTAGATTCATTAATTAAATAAGGATAAATCTCATTTTTTTATTGGTTAGATGAAATTAGCTGTAGTGCATTTTGGGTTATCAATATGTGGCTCATTTCATAAAAGCCACAAACATACCAAAGCAATTCCGGCAGGAGCCAATTGTACCGTAAAAATCTTTTTACTTGCTGTGATACCTCCGTACAAACCAGCCACACATATACATACAAGAAAGAATGTGGCAATGTCTTTCTGCCACTCAGGGTCCTTGATGAAAAATGACCATATAAGTCCTGCGGCAAGAAAAAGATTGTACAATCCCTGATTTGCAGCCAATCCTTTTGTGGGCTTAAACATTTCCGAGGATAAAACCTTTCCGAATGCCTTTTTACCTAAGGTTTCCCATGCGAACATTTCCATGTAAGAAATGTAAAGGTGTATTGCAATGACTAGCCCTACGAATATTCTGGTTAAAGCGTCCATTCAATTGTATTTTTATTATTAATTCGAAGATAAGAATAAATTAAAGGATAGCATTTAGATTCATTTTTTATAATTTCACAAGATCAGACTTTAATTAAACAGAGTAAGATTTTCGCCTCCGGGTTTGTTGGGGATTTTCAATGAAATATTTAATTCATCATTGAGCTTCTGAATAAAATGTGCTGCAAGCAAGGGTGATTCCACCTCTAAATTCTGATGAATAAAAAAATATAATTTTTTTAAACCATTTTCTTTCCATTTTCTAATTCGCTTTACCCAATCATCCAAACGTTCCGTATCCGAAGAATGATTGGAGCCAACATACCTCACAAAAGCCACCGGGCTTGTCAAACGCATGTGAAGCATATCTCTTCTTCCTGCCGTATCTACAATTATATTTGCTGTGCTTAAGTTTTCGAGCAGTGAAAAATAATCATTGCTGATCTGCTCATTGGAAAACCATTCTTTATTGCGCACTTCCACAGCAAGCGGAATTTCTTTCGGAAACATTTCCAGTACACTTTTTAGCCGGTCAAAATCTTTCGGGCTGAAATTATCATGCAGCTGCATAAATGCCATACCTAGTTTTTCATCAAAATTACTGACTGCATTACAGAAATTCTGGATGGGTTCTTCTACATTGATTAATCGACGGTAATGTGTAATTAAATCTGTTATTTTTGGAAAGAATTTAAAATTTTCCGGTGTTTTGTTTTTCCAGGTTTCAATTTGTTGCCAGTCGGGCATTTTATAAAAAGTAGCATTTAGTTCTATAGAATTAAATTGCCGGGAATAATAAGTCAATTCATCTTTGGTACCACGTGGGTAAAATCCTTTTAGATCTGTCCGGTTCCATTTTGCACAACCTATAAAGGCTTCCAAATCCCCTTTATTTTTATGTTGTCCAAGAACCCTTTTCGTATCCGGATGATCTTCAGGTAATGTAAAGTCAATCAATTCAGGATTTTCTACTTTTCCGAACTTCATTATATCTTTTTATAAAAATCTATTCAAAAATACTTGTTATTAAATAATTAAATTGAAAATTCCTGATTTTTGTTTAATTCATTTTCCTGTGAATGATTTGGGTATCATTGTGGGTAAAAATCAAGAGACAGATCGGAAAGGCAGGAGCGGTTGATTTAACTTAAGAATCTTGTAAGGTTTTTGTATTTTTGTGAAGGTCGTTAAAATCAGT
>CAZKOC010000156.1:2445-5321 GCA_964554275.1 uncultured Weeksellaceae bacterium | reverse complement strand
CCCATTCCCATAAACACAATATTGCTCAATGGTTTTTCGAAATAGCGTTTGCTTTCTTCGTCAATAATTACAACCTGATCCACGATTTCGGCGGCAGTCAGATTTCGCATTCTTTTTAATCGTGCCGTGGCACAAAAAGTACAATCCAAACTGCAGCCTACCTGGGAAGAAACACAAGCGGTCGTTCGTTTCTCGGTTGGAATCAGTACGGATTCCACTATATTTCCATCGTGTAATTCAACTGCATTTTTGATGGTTCCGTCATTGCTTTTCTGCATCAAATCTACACGGACATTCTGAATGGAAAAGACATTGTCCAATTCTTCCCGTAATTTTTTGGACAAATTGGTCATATCCTCAAAATTGTGGGCATTTTTCTTCCAGAGCCACTCATAGATTTGTTTGGCTCTGAAAGATTTTTCCCCAACAGAAGTCAGATATGTCTCTAAATCTTCGAGATTTAGTTTTCGTATATCTTTTTTGTTTGGATTCAATTTGTTATATGATCAACATCGCGTCGCCGTACGAATAGAATTTGTATTTCTCTTTTACGGCCTCTTTGTAAGCTTTCATTAAAAAATCATGTCCTGCAAAAGCACTCACCATCATAATAAGGGTTGATTTCGGAGTATGAAAATTAGTGATCATACAGTTTGCAACGCCAAAATCGTAAGGCGGATGAATGAATTTATTGGTCCATGAATTGTATGGATTCAGATGTCCGTTTGCAGAAACAGAACTTTCAATGGCACGCATAGAAGTAGTACCTACTGCACAGACTTTTTTCTTCTCATCTATGGCTTGATTTACTCTTCTGGCAGTTTCTTCAGGAATGATAACCTGTTCTGATTCCATTTTATGCTTGGAAAGATCCTCTACTTCAACGGGGGCAAAAGTGCCCAATCCAACATGGAGAGTAAGTTCAGCGAAATCAACTCCTTTTATTTCTAACCTTTTCAGTAAATGTTTTGAAAAGTGCAGACCTGCAGTAGGAGCAGCAACAGCACCTTCATATTTTGCATAAATGGTTTGATAGCGTTCAGCGTCTTCAGGCTCTACTTCTCTTTTTATATATTTTGGAAGAGGTGTTTCTCCTAAATCTTCCAATGCCTGACGAAATTCCTGATAACTTCCGTCAAACAGGAAACGTAAGGTTCTTCCTCGAGATGTTGTATTGTCAACAACTTCGGCAACTAGGCTGTCATCATCTCCAAAAAATAATTTATTTCCGATTCTGATTTTTCGGGCAGGATCAACCAAAACATCCCATAATCGTGTTTCAGCATCTAATTCTCTCAGCAAAAAAACCTCAATTTTAGCTCCGGTCTTTTCTTTATTACCCATTAAACGGGCAGGAAAAACTTTGGTGTTGTTCATAATCATCACATCACCTTCATCAAAGTAATCCACCAAATCTTTAAATAACCGATGTTCAATGGTTTCAGTTTTCCTGTTCAGAACCATTAGTCGTGCTTCATCTCTTTGGACAGAAGGATGTTCGGCCAAAAGTTCTTCAGGAAGTTTGAAGTTAAAATCGGAGGTTTTCATTTTCATATATCAAAATTTTGGTGCAAATATACGTCATACGCATAGCCGTTGTCAAGCAAATTGATAAATAACTTTACTTATTTAGTATTTATAAATTAATTAAAAAATATTTCTATAATTAGGAATCCTAACTATATTTGTAAATAATTAATTTAAAAATAAATTTATGAGCAAATCAGTTTTTTATCACGCAGGTTGTCCGGTATGTATCAGTGCCGAACATGACATTTTAAACTTAGTTGGAGAGTCCAATGTAGAGGTAGTTCATCTGGGAGAAGATAAATCTAAAATCTCGGAGGCGGAAAATTCAGGTGTTAAGTCTGTTCCGGCTTTGGTAACACCTAATGGAAATGTATTACACATAAATTTCGGGGCATCTATTGAAGATGTGAAGGGTTGATGTTTGATTAATTGTTTCTGTCTATTTTTTAGTGGGCAGAAACAATTTAAAGATTAAATTTAGATTATTGAATTATGAAAGTAGCAGTTTGGGATACTTATATACCGAGAAAAGACGGAAAAATAATGAATTTTGACATAATTGTTCCTCAGGAGATCAAAGATAAAGACGTAATTTACGCTTATGGTAAGGAATATCTAAAGTTAAAAGAGGAGGAAAATCAAAAAGTCACTGCCGAAGAATGTAATTTTTGTCATGTGGAAGAATTAAAATCTGAATGGGAATCAGAAATCAAACAAAAAGGATATTATATTTACGAAATGGAAAATTGTGAATGAATGACATCAGATTCTGTATTTGACACATATAATCAAAATAATGATATAGATGGTAAGATAATTGTTTCCCTGGAACGGATTTCACAAGCTTTTCGCGTACTTTTATGGAGCCAGAGTAAAGAACTTTTACTCAGTCCGATTCAGATTCAGATTCTTATATTTCTATTATTTCATAGCGAAGAAAAAAGAAAAGTGAGCTATTTGGCGGATGAGTTCAACTTAACCAAAGCCACAATCAGCGATTCTGTAAAAATATTATATCAGAAAAAGCTCATTAGTAAAGTATCTGAAAAAGAAGATTCCAGAAGCTATATCATCTCTCTGACAGAAGAGGGATGGAAAATTGCACAAAAATCCTCCTTATTTGTCAGGGAATTTCAATTCTCTCTTGACAAAATGGATGCTGAAGGTAAAGAAAATCTTTTTCGTAGTCTCATTGAAATCATTCAGCATTTAAACCAATCAGGTATTATTACCGTTCAGCGAATGTGTAAAACTTGTGTTAATTATTTGCCCAATTACAATGGTAATATACATTTTTGCAAATTACTCAACCAACAACTTCACGATTCTGAATTACGCGTAGATTG
>CAZKOC010000156.1:0-2345 GCA_964554275.1 uncultured Weeksellaceae bacterium | reverse complement strand
GGAAGTATGGAAAAATAACCATACAATCCGGCTGCGAGCAGTACCAATCCGTTTAAATAGTTAATAGTTAATGGTTTCATATATGAATTTAAATATTGATTTTCCCAAAGGTAAATCATACTTTTTAATTAAAGACTGATTTTTGTTTGAGAAATGTAGATTATGTATTTTTGTTCAAATTAAAACTAATCCTGAATGAAAAATCATTTGGTCATTTTTGTTCTGTTAACAATCTTTCTTGTTCAATGTAAAAAAGAGGAAGAGATAGAAATAGGAACCGTAATTGAAAGAACTGATACAGAAATTGCCGCTATCAAGGAATATGCTCCTGCATTTACTTTAAATTCAATTGAAGGAAATAATATTTCCCTTTCTGACCTCAAAGGGAAATACCTGTTTGTAGATATTTGGGCAACCTGGTGTGGCCCCTGTTTACAGCAATTGCCGGCAATGAAAGAGCTGGAGCAAAAATACCATGGCCAAAATATAGAATTTGTAAGCATTTCGGTTGACAAAGATGCGGATAAAGGAAAATGGCAGAAAATGATTCAGGAAAGACAAATGAGTGGAATTCAACTTTTTGCCGGTAAACAGACTTCGTTCGGAAATGATTACAAAATATCTTCAATCCCTAAATTTTTAATTATAGGAAAAGACGGAGAAATTATCAATGATAATCCGCCGCGTCCTATGGATTACAGAACAAGACAGGTAAATCAGGAACTGGTTACAATGTTGGACGATTTATTAAAAAAATAAAAATATTTTCATGAGCCAGGAAAGCCAGGAAGAATTTTACAAGAAATTCAAGGAACGTTTAGATGACACAACGGAATTCCCGTCAGACTATACATTCAAATTCATTGTACCTTCAGATAATAAGCGAATTGCAGAAATACAAAGGTTGTTTGACAATGCCCGCCCTCAGTTCCAGATGAAGGAATCAAAAACCGGAAAATATACTTCGGTTACGGCGGTTGTTTATGTATTGGATGCTGATCAGGTAATCCATTATTATCAGGCTGCTTCATCAATTGAAGATGTTTACATGCTTTAATTGTCTATTTTGATTTTTGAATTACAAAATTTAACATTCAAAATAACGTTCAGGATTTTCTATCTTTGCAGCCGCAAAACAGGAATATGTCTTTAGAACAGGAAATTAGTCGAAGGAAAACATTTGGAATCATTTCTCACCCCGATGCGGGAAAAACTACTCTTACTGAAAAATTACTTCTTTTCGGAGGTGCAATTCAGGAAGCCGGAGCTGTAAAGAGTAATAAAATAAAAAAAGGAGCGACTTCCGATTTTATGGAAATTGAGCGTCAACGAGGGATATCTGTTGCTACCTCTGTTTTGGCATTTGACTACAGGAATAAAAAAATCAACATTCTTGATACACCGGGACACAAAGATTTTGCTGAAGATACATTTCGGACTTTAACTGCCGTTGACAGCGTAATTGTTGTGATCGATGTGGCGAAAGGAGTAGAGGAACAGACTGAAAAACTGGTAGAAGTATGCCGTATGCGTAACATCCCGATGTTAGTGTTCATCAACAAGATGGACAGAGAGGGAAAAGATGCTTTTGATTTGTTGGATGAAGTAGAATTAAAATTAGGTTTAAAAGTTACGCCCCTTTCCTGGCCGATTGGGATTGGAGCTACTTTCAAAGGAATCTATAATTTGTGGGAAAAGAACATCGGCCTTTTTTCAAACGACAACAAGCAAAAAATTTCAGAAGCAATTGCATTTGAGAATTTAGAAGACCATGAATTAGAAACAGTTATAGGGGAAGTCTATGCTGAAAATCTTCGAAATGAGATCGAATTGATTTCTGAAGTTTATCCTGCCTTTTCACATGAAGACTATTTGGCCGGTCAGTTGCAACCCGTCTTTTTTGGTTCGGCTTTGAATAATTTCGGGGTTCGTGAATTATTAGACGCGTTTGTTGACATTGCTCCCCAGCCGCAACCTCAAGAAACAACCACCAGACTAATAACTCCTACAGAAAATACTTTTACAGGATTCGTATTTAAAATCCATGCCAATATGGATCCAAAGCATCGCGATCGTTTGGCATTTGTGAAAATCGTTTCGGGAAAATTTGAGCGAAATAAAAATTATCATCATGTCAGGTTGGATAAGAGCATGAAATTCAGTAGCCCAAATGCATTTTTTGCCGACAAAAAAGAGGTTGTGGATGAAAGTTATGCAGGTGATATTGTCGGATTGCATGATACCGGAAATTTCAGAATCGGGGATACTTTGACGGAAGGAGAAAAAATGCTGTTCAAAGGAATCCCGTCTTTCTCACCTGAACATTTCCGTTATATAAACAATGC
>CAZKOC010000155.1:0-5367 GCA_964554275.1 uncultured Weeksellaceae bacterium | reverse complement strand
TTTTGTAAAGTTTCCATTAATTTGAATTAAGCTGTAAATTTAAGAGATTTGCCTCATTAAATTTATGATTAACTTTGTTTTTCGTTTTTACCTATGAAAGAATTTAAACCTGTATTGATTTTTTTACTGAAGTTCATGATCACCTGGGGTATTTTGGTGGGGATTTATAATTTATATCTTTCTCAATATCATTCAGAAAACAAACCTGACCCCTATAGCCGGACTGTTGCAAAATGGACTGTTGGATGTTTGAATTCAGCTGGATTTGACGCGCAGCAAAAAGATGATGAAACCCGCCCGTGGACATGGATCTACATTAACGGAGAAACAACTTCCTACATAAATGAGGGCTGTAATGCGATTTCGATCATGATTATTTTTGTTGCGTTCATCATTGCTTTTTCCACTACCTGGAAACAAACCCTGCTTTATATTTTGGGCAGCCTTATCATCATACAGATAATGAATGTTATAAGAATTGTGCTTCTGAATTATATTCAAATTCATCATAAAGAATATGGCAAGATGGCGCACGATTATCTGTTTCCGGCAGTTCTTTACGGAACCATTGTGGTTTTGTGGATTGTTTGGGTAAAATTTTTCGCACTTAAACCTAAAAAGAAAATTGATGAACAAGTGGATTAAATATATACTCGCAGCCCTGTTAATTTTTTGTTTGATTTTAGTCAGGAAATTTGAGGCGGAGTTGTTCTATGATCCTTTTTTGTCGTTTTTCAAAGGTGACTTCTTTAATAATAAATATCCCGAATATGATTTGACTAAAGTAATTTTAAGCATCATATCAAGGTATTCCATCAACACGATGATTTCTATTTTAATTATAGGATTGGTTTTTCAGAGCAGAAAATATATGGTATTTACGGGATATGTTTATTTGGGATTTTTACTGATTCTTTTGCCCATCTACATTTATTTCGTGGAAACAGAATTTTCTCTTGGGGAAAATATTGGGTTTTACATCAGAAGATTTTTGATTCAGCCCATCCTGTTATTGATTCTAATCCCAGCCTTTCATTACCAAAAATACATGTCTCCAAAAGAGGTTTGAATTTACAGATTGTGACTTCCTGAAGGTGGGAGCGCTTCTTCGGTCTTTGATCGCGTTACCGTATGAACAGCATTGCGTTTTTTATACATCCAACCTATAATTCCACCCACCAAAAATCCTGCTCCACCACCATATAGTAATCCAAGAACAAATTCAGCTTCCTGAAATAAATCTCCGAATTGAATTTTCCCGATAAATGAAGCAACAATCCCAATTGCGATCAGAAGGATACCGATGATGGTCGTGTATTTCATTTGATTATAATTTTAAATTCATTCAAATTTACAATAATAAAAATAAAGAAAAATGCCGGATCTCTGAAAATCCGGCATTTTTTTATTTCAATTTCTTATTTTCTATTTATCACTTCGATCAAAGGAAAAAGTGTTGACGATTTCGCTCGATTTGACAAATAGCCTTTTAAAAATCTATATCCAAGCCAATGTAAAAATTGGCAGGCATAACCGGTGCATAGACCATCCCCCCATCAAAATAATTACCGAACGGATTTTGTGCATCAATAATCGCGTGATGCTGCGTATAGCTCAAAAGATTCTCCGCTCCTGCATACAGACGTAACACCTTGTTGAAATTTCTTGACATCTGTGCGTTTAACAAGAAATAAGACTCTCCATATTCAGGCATATGAAATTCATGCGGATTAGATGAAGTATCCGGCAAACGCTGTTCGCCCACCCATTGCAAAGTCGTATCGAAATTCCACTGGCTGCCGTTCGACTTTTTCATAGTTCCATAAGCCAGATTCAAAAACCCTCTGTGCTGTGAAGTAAAAGGTAATTGTTTTTCTCCTGAGAGATACGTGGTTTTTGTATCGTAGAGTTTATAAGCCAGTCGGGCTTCTAACCTTCGAACAGGTTGAAAATCCCACTGAACCTGGAAACTATTTGCATAAGATTTCCCATCCAGATTATAGAACAAAAGTGTCTGCGGGGAATTATCCAGATCCAGCACAACCTGATCCGTAAAATCCGTTCTGAAGAAATCTGCCAAAATTGTACTTTTCCTGTTAAAAATCCTAAAATCCTGCTGCAAACTGACTCCATAATTCCAGGCAATTTCTGGTTCTAAACCATAAATATCGCCACCATTTGGAATGATTTGAATGGTTCTGTTAGAAGCAAAATATGCCTGACTTTCGGCAAAAACATTTGCGGTCCTGAAGCCTCGTCCGACAGAACCCCTTAAAATTGTTTTCGGAGTGAATTCATATTTCAGATTTAATCTCGGCGTAAATTGTGTTCCCGCAAGATTATGAAAATCCACCCTCGCCCCCGCTACCGCAGTCAGTTTCGTTCCTGTATAAGTATATTCGAAAAATGCTCCCGGAACAGTTTCGTTACGTTTAAAAGGTACGTCAATGTACAATTCGTCATAGAAATCATATAAAAAACTCAGGCCTGTTTTATATTTGTGGCCGGTATGTCCGAAAATGCTTTCAAAAACGAGGTTGGAATAGTAAGTCCTTTGTTCCGCATCGTAGGTCTTTAATCCAAAATAACTGTCCTGTTCATGATAAGTGAATTGATTCATGAATCCGATACTTTGGTAAGGTTTTCCTTTAAAAACATAACCGGTTTTGTTCCATACCTGAAAACGCTGAATATCAATTCCGAGGCCGTAAGCGCTTGTGGTTGATTTATCTTCTTTTTCGCGAAAATCCATTTGCCCACCCAATCGGTGGTCATTTACCACATTCACCCCAAAATGGGTTGCCAAACCTGAATGACCAAGGTCATTGTAATTCAACAAATAACTCACGTTTAAATTTCTACCAATTGGCTGATCCATGAAACCGTCATCGTTATGGTCCTGACGATCAATGGTTGCATTTCCATGCAAAAGAAAAGATTGCGTCCAGTGGTCGTTGATGTTGTCGTTGTGCACAACATTGGCTTCAAATCTGGTATTTATGTCTGCAAAGAAATTTATTGATGTTTTGGCTTTGTCGTGGGATTTGTACAATTCAGTATTGATGTGGCCAACAATGGCTTCGTAACCATTTACGACTGATCCCCCACCTTTTACCAATTGGATGCTTTGAATCCATCTTCCGGGAATGAATTGCATCCCATAAGCAGTGGAAATCCCACGAATTTCGGGTAAAATTTCTTTGGTAAAAGAAGTATATTTCTGATCGAGACCTAACATTTTCAATTGTTTCGTTCCGGTAACCGCATTGGAAAAAGAAACGTCGACGGTGGCGTTGGTTTCAAAACTTTCGGACAGATTGCAACAAGCGGCTTTAAGCAATTCTTTGTCACTGATGTTGATTTGAAGCCCTGCCGAGTTTGCATCCAAAGCAGTCGCACCCTTATTATTTACAATAGTTGCTGTTCCTAAACCGACGATGTTTTCATCGGTATCTTCTTCGATGTCATTGCTGGCTTGATCATGATCATGATCATCGTCTTTCGTGTGAACGTGTGGTTTGTCTGAATGCGTGCCTTTACTGTTCTCAATATTCTCCCATGAAGTATCTCGATCGTATTGACAACAACTCGGCAGGTTTTTATAAACAGCATCGTCAGTAAGAAATTTCTCATTGTCATGACCTAATTCTGCAATTCTTTTCAGGATTTTGTCCATCGAAGTTTTTGCAGGATCGTAATTTACTGTCAAGGCTTTGGTGTAAATGTCCCAAGTTCCTTGTGCCGAAGAGAATTCTTTCACAGCCTTTTCTATACGGTCTTTGCACATATCACAATTTCCGCGGACTTTTACGGTTTCGGTTTTGTGTGATGAATTCATTTCAGAATGAACCTCTGCATTATGAGTTTCAGCGGATGAATCATCGCGGGTGTACAAACAACATCCGGGAAGGCTTTCATAAACTGATTTTTCGGCAGAGAACATTGCGTTATCGTGTCCTGCTTTTGCCACATTCTTCAGAATGGCTTCCATTGAGGTTGATTCCGGAGAATAAGTAACAGTCAATTGTTGGGCTTCCAAATCCCAAGTTCCGGTTGCTGTTGGCGATTCTTTTACCGCGTTCTCAATTCTTTCTTTGCACATGCCGCAACTTCCACGAACCTCGACCGTTTCAGTTTTTTGCTGTGCAGAAATTATAATTCCTAAAGTAAAAAGGAATGTAAATATGATATTTTTATACATTTCATTTGATTAAAATTTATACTAAGTTTTCGAAGTTCGAAACTCGAATTTCGAGATTCGCAAAATCAAGAAATGTATTTCGGAGGATGCCAGAAGGAGTAAGAAATGTCTTTGAAATAAAAAGAAAGATAATGGTCGTTATTTATTTGTTTCACAAAAAATGAAACCGAATTTAATTTTTGATCAGACTGCTGTACAAAATTTTTCAAAACGTTCATGTGCACACAACAATCGTGCGCCGGGCAGTTGTCCTGACAATTATTTTCCTCTTTACAGCTTTTGGAATCATGGGGTTTTTCAGATTTATGTTCATCCATTTTTTCTGCACAACAACCCACTTCTTTTTTATCAGGCAAAACCATAATCGAAGTGTAAGCCATCGCCGGTGAAGCCAACATAACGCAGCTAATTAAAAGAATAAATATTTCCTGAATTCTCTCCACTTCTACAAAGTTAAAAAAATCTAACGAATTGAAACCTTATTTGAATTCGCCTCTTTGGCGGATTACTTCATACAAAAATGCGCCGCAGGCTACGGAAACATTTAACGAAGAAGTTTTTCCAAACACGGGCAATTTGACTATATGATCTGAAATTTTCAATAAATCATCTGAAATCCCGTCTTCTTCACTACCCAGAACAATTGCTGTGGGAACTGCAAAATCCGCATCATATAAATAGTCCGCTGCTTTTTCAGTTGCACTTACAATTTGAATTCCTGATTGCTGCAGGTATTGAAATACTTTTCGCAAACTCGATTCTTTACAAACGGGAATGTTATACAATGCTCCCGTAGAGGTTTTTACCGCGTCGGCATTTACGGAAGCAGAACCTTTTTGTGGAATAATAATCGCGTCAACGCCTACACATTCAGCAGTACGGGCTATCGCTCCGAAATTACGAACATCGCTCACCCGATCCAAAATTAACAAGAAAGGTGTTTTTCGTTGTTCGTAAACTTGTGGAAGGATGTTTTCAATGGAATCAAATTCAATCGGAGAAATAAAAGCGTAAACACCTTGGTGGTTTTTACGTGTCAATCGGTTTAATTTTTCAACCGGAACGTATTGTGCAGGGATTTCAAATTCGGTAATCAATCTTCTTAATTCCGAATGAATTTCGCCTTGCAAACCTGTTTGCACAAAAAGTTTATCGATTGTTTTTCC
>CAZKOC010000154.1:2613-5369 GCA_964554275.1 uncultured Weeksellaceae bacterium | reverse complement strand
AACCTGAACCAAAATTAAATCTGATGATTAAGTATATATTTTCACTTGTATCTTTGTTTGCAATTCCTATGTCTGCAAATAGCCAGACAGCAAAAGAATTATTGGATGAGGTAAGTAATTCTTACAACAAAATTCCTTCTTATTACATCAAATTTGAAGTCAGAGAAAATGAAAATTCTAAAACTGAAACAGGTGAAGTTTATGCCGCAAAAGAAAAATACAGCCTGAATGTGATGGGAATCAACCAGATCTATGATGGAAAAACCTTATATACGGTTTCCAAAGAAGATAAGGAGGTTACTATTTCCACACCTGATAAAAACAGTGATGATCTTTTGACGCCTGTAAAAATTCTCGGAATGTATAAAACCGGTTACAAGTATGAAATGGATAAAACGAATACGATTGACGGTAAAAAAATCCAGTTCATAAAATTAACCCCTACCGGAAATTCAGAAATCAATTATCTTTTGGTTGGAATTAATTTGAACAATAAAACGCTTTATCAATACAAAGAATTTACCAAGAATGGAGCTTCAAGAACCATAACCGTTAAAGATTATTTAGAAAATTTAATTATTCCAAGAGCTTTGTTTAAATTTGATAAGTCAAAATATGAAAGCGACGGCTACATTGTAACCCAAATCTAATGTTCAGAAAACTCGATCGGTATACGGTTAATACATTTTTAGGACCTTTTTTCTTTATTTTCAGTATATTATTTTTCATATTTATCGTGCAATTCGCATGGCAGGAAATGGAAAAATTTGCCGGGAAAGGGCTTAGCTGGCTTACCATTGGTGAACTTTTGATTTATCTGGGAATCAATGTTATACAGCTTGTTTTACCGCTTACTATTCTACTTGGATCTATCATGACATTTGGAGGATTGGGCGAACGATATGAGCTAGCCGCCATGAAAGCATCAGGAATTTCCCTCGCCCGAATTCTGACTCCTCTGTTTACTATAGTGTGTTTTATGGCGATTGGGTTGTATTTCTTTGGGGATTATGTGATGCCTTATTCACAAAGAAAAGCAAAAAATCTGGCTTATAATATTGTAAAAGCGAATCCTACTTTACAATTAGTAGAAGGTGCTTTTATAGAAAACATTCCCGGATTTAGTATGAAAATCAATCAGATCTCGGGAGAAAATCAGGATGTCTTGGGTGATGTTTTCATTCACCGGACAGGTAAATTTGACGAAGACAAACAAACCATCATTTCTAAACAAGGCACGCTTACACGCGACAAAGATGACATCAGGCTTCTGAAAATGGAATTGTTTGACGGGTACATTTATGTAGATGAAATACAAGGCAAAAGTGCTCAAGAAAGGAAGAATCAACCCAATCAATCTATAAAATTCGATACAATGAATCTCTATATTGACATTTCAGAGATTCTGCAAAAAGCAATGGACGAGGAGAATATTACCGATCACTACCGTTTCCTGAATGCTTCTAAGCTCAAACACCGAATTGATTCCATGAGTAGAGATTACTCAAAATATTACAAACAGGTTTACACCGGAAACATTGCTAAAAATGTTTATGGTTCAGATAAATGGAAGAACGCAAAACCCTTTGAGAAAGATTCTTTACCAAAAAAAATTGAAGAATTAAAACCTTTGGCCCAGACACAATTAATCAACGAAGCGATTGTAAGTGTGGAAAGAGAAATGGAAAGCTATAAATGGCAGGGAGAAGAGATCCGTTTCAAAACAAAAATTCAGGCAAAGCAAAAGCTCCATTACCACAGGAACTTCTCATACGCATTTACCTGCATTGTATTCTTTTTAATTGGGGCGCCAATGGGTGCTATTGTGAAAAAAGGAGGCATCGGGATGCCTGTAGTGATTTCCATCGTCATATTTGTTCTGTATTATATCATCAATTTTTCTTCTGAGAATATGACAAAAAATGGGATTTTAGACCCTACCTTTGCAGCATGGTCAGCAAACCTGATTTTTTTCCCGGTTGCTATTGTCCTCTTTTACAAGGCCAATAATGATTCAGGATTATTTAATATAGGAAATTACATAGACCCTATCCTTAAATTCATTTCAAGGTTCAGGGCCAAACAAAAAAATACCGAACATAGTCGTTATCAATGATGGAAACAATGTTAGAAACAATCCGGCTCAATACCATAAGTGAAGCATTAGAAGACATACGTGCAGGAAGAGTAATAATCGTAGTTGATGATGAAGACCGTGAAAATGAAGGTGATTTCATTGCAGCGGCAGAAAAGGTTACACCGGATATGGTCAACTTTATGGCAACACACGGAAGAGGATTAATCTGTACTCCACTTACAATTGAACGCTGCCAGGAATTGGATTTGCACCTGATGGTTACCAACAATACTGTATTGCACGAAACGCAATTTACCGTTTCGGTAGATTATAAAGGTAAGGGAAATACAACAGGAATTTCTGTTCAGGACAGGGCCAATACAATTCAGTCTTTAGTTGATCCCCATACCCGGCCCTCCGACCTGGGGCGCCCGGGGCACATTTTTCCTTTGCAGGCAAAAAACGGAGGCGTTCTGAGAAGAGCAGGACATACTGAAGCTGCAGTTGATCTGGCAAGACTTGCCGGATTAAAATCCGCCGGAATTTTGGTTGAAATATTGAATGAAGACGGCTCCATGGCCCGTTTGCCACAACTTTTCAAAATCGCTGAAAGATTCGACTTAAAAATTATTTCTATCCAGGATTTGATTGCCTATCGTTTACAAAATGATTCTCTGAT
>CAZKOC010000154.1:0-2513 GCA_964554275.1 uncultured Weeksellaceae bacterium | reverse complement strand
AAATTATTTCTATCCAGGATTTGATTGCCTATCGTTTACAAAATGATTCTCTGATAGAAAGGATTGAAGATTTCCCGGTAAAAACCGCTTTTGGAGAATACAAAATGACCGCTTACAAACAAACAACCAATAACCAGATCCATTTCGCATTGACAAAAGGTGAATGGACCACAGACGAAATCATCCCTTTGAGGGTCATCTCTTCCAATAGTTATTATGATTTATTTTCCGCATTACAATTCGGTGAAACTCCATTGGTTGAGAAAACGAGTAAAATTATCAATGAACATGGAAAAGGCGCGATGATTTTCATTAACAATGTTTCCGATTCAGATTTATTATTGAGCAAGATGAATCAATTCAAACAATATCTGGAAGGAAAAACAGAAAGCGGCATAATCCCCAATGATATGAAAGATTATGGAATCGGCGCGCAGATCATTAAAGATTTAGGAATAAAAAACATCAATCTCATTACAAGAAATCCAAAAGCGAAACAAACTGTCGGTGGATTTGAAATACAGATTGTAGAATATACCCAATTATAATGATTTGACCAGAACCGCCGTGATAAACTTACGGTTTATTATTTCACCTGTTTTACTTTGGATGTTTTCATTTTGACTTTCCAGGCGGAGGAGTTTAAAGCCTGAGTTTTTAGTTAATTTTTGAATGTCTTCAGAATTGTATAAAGTGAATCCGAATTGGGTAAACGGAAGCATTTGCATAAATTCTTTTTCTGCAAAAGTCAAGCAGAAAAAACCACCCGGTTTTATAATTCTGTAAATTTCCTGCAGGAAACATTCAGGCTTTTTCCAAAAATAGACTGTATTAACTGTAAAAATTTTATGGAATTGATTGTCTGATTCAGGAAACATTTGTCCATCATAAAGCTTAAATTCTACTAAATGATTTTTCATCAAATCCTCGTTCACTCTTTTTGCTTCGGTATTCATCAATTCAGAAGTATCATATCCGGTATATTGAATATTTGATGCTTTTTCGAAAATAAATTTCAAATGCCCGCAATTTCCGTGACCAATCTCTAAAACACTTTCTCCGTCTTTAATCTCCAAATTAGCGATAGAGTGAATCGTCATGGAAATATTAGTTTTACCCATCATTTCTGCAACCTCAATCCCTTTTTCACCAGAAGGATTAGCTAATTGTTCCGCCAGAATTTTCAATGATTCTTCATCCATACATTAAAAATTAAAACAAAGATAACTGTTCTCCTTTCTTTCCATTGAACAAATGCGTGGCTAATTTTTTCCGTTTAGGTTTATCTGAAAAGTATTTTTGGCGTCCAACCCTGAATATAGTGTGAATCATTTCCGCAATACTTCCCTCTCCTTTGTTTCGTTTCATTGCCATTCTTTCTCCTAATTTTCCGCCATGTAAAGATTTAATCTGATTCAAAACTTTGTCCGCCCCGTCAGGAAAATGCTCCCGGATCCAGGAAACAAAAACCGGCTCTACAGTATCATTTAACCGAACCAATGTATAGCCAAAATCGTTTGCACCCAATTCTGAAACTTTTTTAAGAACAGAAAGAATTTCCATACTGTTCAATCCCGGAATGATTGGAGCTACCATCGCCATATTTGGAATCTCGTTTTGAGAAAGCGCCTCAATTACTTTTAATTTATTGGAAATCGTGGAAGTCCTTGGCTCCAGTTTCTTTCTTAAATCTTCATTGATTGTAGGGATACTTATCGCAACATTCACAAGATTTTTCTCTGCCAGCTTTTTCAAAATATCCAAATCACGAAGAATCAAAGCATTTTTGGTAATCACCCCTACCGGATGACGATAATCCAAACAAACTTGCAGGATTTTGCGGGTAATCTCTAATTTACGTTCCACAGGCTGGTAGCAGTCGGTATTACCTGAGAGCATAAAAGTGTGTGCTTTATATCCTCTTTTTTGAAATAATTTTTCCAATAAATCAGCTGCATTTTTCTTCACTAAAATCTTTCGCTCGAAATCCACTCCTGCGCTATACCCCCAATACTCATGTGTCGGACGTGCATAACAATAGGCGCAACCGTGTTCACACCCCTGATAAGGATTCATGGAAAATTCCAAAGGATATCCTTTTCGCCTTACATCATTCATAATCGTTTTAGGAAAAACTTCAATGATTTCTGTTTTGGCAATGGACTCTTCAATTTCATCTTCATAAATTGTCCGTTCATAAACATTCCGATTGAAATGATTATGGACGTTTTCAACTGCTCCCTGGCCTTTAATTATCTTGGATTCCATTGTCTAAATTTACAAAGGCAAAACGTCAAAATAAGTCGGTGTTGATAAATAGAAGTGTTAAAACTTCTTCTCCGTTACCCCTGAGAGCCTCATAAGGCGAGTGCTGAAATTCTAGACACCTTGATAATGGCTGAGGTTCTCGAAGCCATCTAATAAAAAATAAAAAACTCCGCCATTTCTGACGGAGTTAGTATAGAATTAAAATAATTTATTTCTAATAGTGCCACATATCGGCTTCGGATTGA
>CAZKOC010000153.1:1620-5376 GCA_964554275.1 uncultured Weeksellaceae bacterium | reverse complement strand
TTCCGATGGTCATTCCGGTAAGATTGCTTCCTGCACTGCTTCCCATATAGGGAATACCCTTTGAAACCGCACTTTTCAATGTTTCCATTAAATCCAGTTCATACAAAGTCTTCAATAGTAAAAATGTATTTCCGCCACCCGTAAAAATCGCTTTTGCATTCAAGATTGCATTTTTAGGATTGTCAAATTCGTGAATTCCTTTTATATGAATATTTTTTTGCGAAAACGTTTTTCCCGGTATTTCGGTATATTCATCATACGTCACGCCTGAAGGTCGGGCATAGGGAATAAACAGAATTTCATCCGCACCCAGAAATCGAATTGTATCGTCTAAAATATAGTCCAGATAACCACTTCCGTAAACGGTGCTAGTGCTGGCAATTAATAATTTAAAATCCGGATTGATATTCATTTAGAGCATATTATTTTGAAACGATCAATTTATTAATGTATTGCTTGTTTCCACTTTTTATCTGCACCATATAAACTCCGTTAGAAAGACCGGAAATGTCAAGTTTCGAATTTCTAACTTGAGATTTTAAAACCAATTTGCCCTGAAAATCATATATAGAAACTTCATAAGCCGCATGTTCATTAGATTTGAAATACAAAAGGTTGGATGCAGGATTTGGATAAATAACCAAATTATCATGCGGAGTAAAATCCTCGGTGCCTATTAGACAACTCTCATTAAATATCTGATCTAAAAATTCCAAGCGATCTGTAAGCCAATCGGATATATAATTAAGATGATTAGTATCAGAAACATATTCGTTCCAGGCGATATGTTCACGGTTATAAACACCGTTATTGGATAAGTAATAGAAATTTTGCTCCATCAGATTCATCAGGTTGGTATGTGTGAAAAGATTTTGCCTGGCTTCATTCCACCTGGTTTTAACTTTATCCCGGAAACCATTTACGGAGCAGTCTCTCAAGACCCGATCATAGAGTCCGTTGGTTAATACATCATTTGTGATATATAATTGGCTTCCGTCAAATAATGTCCCGAAAATCCCGTCTAAATCCCATGGAACGTAGAAATAAGATTCGTTGGTGTCATACTTTGCTATATATAGATTTTTACCTGTGTTGTCAGCTGCCCAAAGCAGGTTTATAAATATAAAGTAGTCAACGATGTTATCTATATTAAATTTATTTTGATACTGATTGTAGAAAGTAGCATCCGGTTCATTAATCACAAAATCAATCAGGTTGTATAAATTGCTCCAATCTATTTCTTCTTCAGGATGCTTATACTCAAAACCGTCCCAAACATCATAGTTATTATCATAAGGGCCGATCCATCTAAATCCGGCTGCTCCATTTCCTAATTCATCGCCTTTGTAAAGCTCGCCCCGGATGTTTCCATTATGGTTTTTTAGCTTTAATTGTTTTTTGTCAATCTTCTCTGAAACGGCATAAACACCCATGTATTGGTTATTTAAAAACATTTCGGAATAAACCATTCCTATCCCGTTTATGGCTTGAGGTTCCTGAGCCTGATAGTATACCGTATGAAAAAGCTTCCAAAGCTCATTTCCGGTTTTGCTGTGAAAACGCAAAGGTTCATTAAACATTGCCTGTAAATTCCAATCATCATCGGATCTTAATCCTAAAGGGCTAAAATCTTGTGTATCTTCTCCCGTATTATTTTCCCAAAACTCAATTTCAAGTGATTTTTTTGGCAGGGTTTGTGTCCAGCTTCCCCTGAATTCAATACCGATATCAGATAAAATACTGCTTTCATTATTTTCTATCAGCTTAAATGAAGCCCAAACTTTATGGCTATCCACTATTTCATGAGGTGTTGTAATATAAATTATAGGAAGCTCTGTGAAATAAAGCGTGTAAATCTCATTGTTTCCCGAAAATCGGATTTCATATGGAGTGCCGATCTGTATGGTTTGGACAGGTGTTACAAAAGTATAGCTTGCGTCAAGAAGGATGTCAGTTTTAATGCCAGGATAAGCAAGATTTATTTCTGCTACATTTTTATTTGAAACTATCAATTTTTTGTTATTATCAATACCAAACATCATAGCGTCAATGGTTATGATTTCATTTGCATGAACAAATACAGATAAAAATAATAATAGAAATGCGGTTCTTTTCATTAGATTTTTTTTGCAAAAATAGAAAAAAATAAAAAAAATGGTTTTTATCAGAATTTCCATGACCTGTCTGTTGTTTTTTACTTTGTACAAAAAGGTTTATTTTCGTTCCTATGAATTCTCAAGAGGTATTCTATCAGACCAAATGGATAAATTAATATTGGACAAATGAAAATCATAAGTTATAACGTAAACGGAATCAGAGCTGCTATGCGGAAAGGTCTCTTGGAGTGGGTTCAGGCTGCACAGCCCGACGTACTCTGCCTGCAGGAGACCAAAGCCAACGAAGACCAGATTTTGGAGGAAATTAAGCTTTTCAGTGAAATCGGTTATTATTCTTATTGGCACTCCGCACAGAAGAAGGGATATAGCGGAGTGGCGATCCTTACAAAACAACAACCCTCACGAATTGAATTCGGAACCGGAATAGACTATATAGATCACGAGGGAAGAGTTCTACGCATTGATTTCGAAGAAGTTTCCGTCATCAGCGTATATGTTCCAAGCGGAACCAATATGGATCGTTTGGATTTTAAAATGCAGTTCTGCCATGATTTCTTAAAATATATTCAAAATCTGGAAAAAGAATATCCTAATCTGGTGATTTGCGGTGACTATAACATCTGTCATGAAGCTATTGATATTTGGGATCCGATTCGCAATGCCAAGGTTTCCGGATTTCTACCTATGGAGCGCGAATGGTTAAGTCAATATCTGAAAGAATGTGATCTGATTGATTCATTTCGCTATTTCGTAAAAGAGCCCCATCATTACAGCTGGTGGAGCCAAAGATTTCCAAACGTAAGATTGGAAAACAAAGGTTGGCGTATTGATTATAATATGGTAAGCCGTCAGCTGGAAGATAAAATGGTTCGCGCAGCTATTTTGCCGGAAGCAAAACATTCTGATCATTGCCCGGTTTTGTTGGAATTGGATGTTTAATTAATTTGAAAATGTACCAATGAGGATTTGAAAATAATTATCTTTATAATATGAAAATCTCGATCCCACAGCCTTGTCACGAAAACTGGAACCAAATGCTTCCGGGTGAAAAAGGGCGTTTCTGTCTTTCCTGTCAGAAATGTGTGACGGATTTCACGAAATTATCCGATAAAGAAATTTTGGAAATCCTTCAAAAGCCATATCAGTGTGGGAGATTTTCACAAAACCAACTTGAATCCATTAACCGAAAGCTTGAACAACAAAACAGGTTTCAGTTTCCAAAGATTTTTCGTTATTCGACTTTGATGATTGGGTTGGGGTTCGGTGGAACACTGGTTGCGCAGGAAAAAGAGAAAGTTGAAATCGTAGAATCAAAAAGTAGGAATTCGGTTCAAATAAAATCGGATTCTATTGTATTAAAAGCAACTGTAGTTGACTCAGACAGATTTCCAATTTCCGATGCTTCAGTAGTTTTAAAAGGTTACAATACTGAAACTTATACAGATGAAAATGGATATTTTGAAGTAAAAATCCCAAATGAAAATCCAAAAAATATAATTACAATCACAGATGTTTTTGGAGATAGTCAAGAATTCTGCGTAGAAGAAATTAACAATAAAGATATTATTTTTGGATACTTTCCTGAAGGAGAATTAATGGTTGTAGGTTTTATAAGACAAAGAACTTTCACAAGAAAAAT
>CAZKOC010000153.1:0-1520 GCA_964554275.1 uncultured Weeksellaceae bacterium | reverse complement strand
TTTTCTGAAATTGCGGATAAACAACCTTTGATCCTCAATAAATCTTTTTATTATTTCAAAGAATATGAACCTGAAATTGTTTTGGATGAAAATTTAATCAAACAATTAATCACAGATTTCAAAATTATCCAACCATTGAATGCTTATTTTGAAGAATCAATTTATTAAATCATTTTCAAATCTTCAAATCATCACATTTTCAAATTTGCTATCTTTGCAATCCCAAAATAATTTAGAAAAATGTTCCAGAGTTTACAGGATAAATTAGACAAAGCATTACATACGCTCAAAGGAAAAGGGCAAATCACCGAAATCAACGTTGCGGAAACCATTAAAGAAGTACGCCGTGCCTTGGTCGATGCCGACGTGAGTTACAAAGTTGCCAAAGATTTCACTGATAAAGTGAAAGAAAAAGCAATGGGACAAAATGTAATCACTTCACTGAATCCCAATCAGTTAATGGTTAAAATCGTTCACGACGAACTGGCAGACCTGATGGGTGGCGACAGTGCTGAATTGAATTTATCTGAAAATCCGACCATTATTTTGATTGCAGGTTTACAAGGTTCCGGTAAAACGACCTTCTCAGGAAAACTTGCCAATTACCTCAAAACAAAAAAAGGGAAAAATCCATTATTGGTTGCAGGAGATGTTTATCGCCCTGCGGCGATTGAACAGTTAAAAGTTTTGGGTGAACAAATCGGTGTTCCGGTTTATGCCGAAGAAGAAAATAAAAATCCGGTTCAGATTGCCCAAAATGCGATTCAGAAAGCCAAAGAAGGAAAACACAATGTAATCATTCTCGACACGGCCGGACGTCTGGCGATTGATGAAGCGATGATGAATGAAATTCGTCAGGTTCACCAAACCGTGAAACCGACTGAAACTTTGTTTGTTGTGGATTCCATGACGGGACAGGATGCTGTGAACACCGCCAAAGCATTTAATGATGTTTTGAATTACAACGGCGTGGTTTTGACCAAATTGGATGGTGATACCCGTGGTGGGGCTGCTTTGACTATTCGTACAGTAGTTGATAAACCGATTAAATTCATCTCAACCGGTGAGAAGATGGAAGCACTGGATGTTTTCTATCCGGAACGTATGGCTGACCGTATTTTAGGGATGGGTGACGTAGTTTCGTTGGTGGAACGTGCACAGGAACAATTTGACGAGGAGGAAGCCAAAAGATTACAAAAGAAAATCGCCAAGAATACATTTGATTTCGATGATTTCCTGAAACAAATCCAGCAAATCAAACGTATGGGAAATATGAAAGATTTGATGGGGATGATTCCCGGTGCCGGAAAAGCATTGAAAGATGTAGAAATTGATGACGATGCATTCAAAGGGGTGGAAGCCATCATCCATTCAATGACACCAAAAGAAAGAAAAAATCCGCAGCTTATAGATGCAAGCCGCAAAAAGAGAATTGCTTCCGGTTCAGGAACATCTGTTCAGGAAGTCAACCAGTTATTGAAACAATTCTCTGAAATGGGGAAAATGATGAAATTCATGCA
>CAZKOC010000152.1:4284-5385 GCA_964554275.1 uncultured Weeksellaceae bacterium | reverse complement strand
AACCACGCCCGGGTCGTGGACTATTTCACTTTTGATCTCGTAGTTTGAAAATTACCAGTTTTCTAGTTGAGATTCCAAGTAAATGGCCATTATGTTTTTTGTGACGCGTCACGCGACACAACTCGTTGTATCTGAATACAAAGTAACGAAAAGTTCCGTTTATAAAAATGGACGGAAGAAAAAAGTCTTGGAAATTTATAAGTCGTTTATGAAGTGAAATAAAATAGGCGATATTATATCGCTGCAAACTACAGGAACTTTAATACAAGACATTAGAAGGATGTTCATGCCACAATACATTTCCTGAAAAGAAAAGAATTATGTGTATTTTAATAAAGGTATATAGAAATGTAGACAAAGTATAAACAAGACTAAATGAAATAGTTTTTTTTCTTAATTTAATTATTTCATCCAAAAGGAATAAACACTTGAAGATTGAAAAATAATAGCTTGTTGTGTATATTTACAATTTACCTAAGTTTCTAACAAAGAAATGGCTTTATTCTTTTTAGTGAAGGTACTATATGGCATGCAAGCTATCAATATACTTTCTAATCGTCAATGTGGAAATAATAAATACATTTTAAAAAAACAATTATCATAGCACTAAATTAATATACTTGACTACTAAATGAACAAGTCGAATTATCTAGAAATTGAATGCAAAAATATTGAACATTTATTTAATGGCAATTTGATTCTTATTGTTACTGCGACTGATTTAGAAACAAATGTTACTCATCAAAAGATAAAACCATTAGACGGTTATGACAAAATTCTAAAAGTTTTTGAAGGTGATTTGACATATTACTTTGGAATGCTTGGCAATTACAATATTGCACATGTGCAGTCTTCAATGGGGTCACTTTCTAGAGATAGCTCAATAATGACAGTTTCCACAGCTATAAAAAAGCTTGAGGCAAAAATTGTAGTTATGGTTGGGATTGCTTTTGGTGTTGATGGGGCAAAACAAAATATCGGAGATGTTTTAATTTCAGAATCAATAATCCCATACAATTCAAAAAGAGTTGGAAAGAATGGTACAGTTCAAAGAGGAATTGAAGCACCTTCAAGCAAAATATTATTGAATCGTTTTAAGAA
>CAZKOC010000152.1:3279-4274 GCA_964554275.1 uncultured Weeksellaceae bacterium | reverse complement strand
AGAACATAAAAACGACTTGGGAGTATGTTATTTCAGATGGCATAAAGGCCAAATTAATTCCAACAAGATTACTCTCAGGCGAGGAGTTAGTTGATAATTTAGAACACCGCAACAAACTCATAGAGGATAACCCTGATTCTAAAGGCGGCGAAATGGAAGGGGCAGGAGTTTATGCTGCATGTGATGGCAAAGCGGACTGGATTGTTGTAAAAGGAATTTGTGACTTTGCAGACGGAGAGAAAGGAACAGATAAAATAAATAAACAAACAATTGCTATCAATTCTGCGTTAAGTGTTTGTTTGGAAATTTTCAATTCATCATCTGTATTCAGAGAACTTAAAGTTTTACCAGTTGAATCAGGACAAGTAGATATTTTAAAGAAGGATCTAAACATAAACGCAGTTTTATTCGACATATACGATACAGACAAAGAAGCTTTTTATATTGAAAGGGATCAAGATGAAAGGTTCAATAAAGTTGTGGCTCAGTTTGGGGTTTGGATATATGGGCCTACAGGTTGCGGAAAATCAAACCTCATAATTAGAAATCTCACAAAACAAAATAAAAACTTCATTCAAATAAGCCTAGCCGCTTGCATTGGCCTTGACATTGAATCATTTTTCAAAGAAATATTATATGAAATTGCTTCTAAAGTCGAGGGTGTTACTTCGCAAGTTCAACCAACAAATTTTTCCGAGTGTAGCAAATTGCTTTTGGAGCTTTTGAACAAGCATTATCAAAATAAGGAGTTGATAATTTTTATTGAAGAAATTCCAATTAGTTCAGAAACTAACTACGAAGAATTTTCAGGCAAGATGTTTTCGCTTCTCATTTCAAAAAGCCTTAAAGGGGGGCTTGATAAAATCCGCTTTGTATTGTCATCCATAAACAACCCCATTAACTACATTCAAATATTTCAGCAAAAAGTACATCAGCAAATAAACTTTCTTCCACTTGAATATTGGCAAAAGGAAGAAATTATTTCATTAATAGAA
>CAZKOC010000152.1:0-3269 GCA_964554275.1 uncultured Weeksellaceae bacterium | reverse complement strand
TTTCAGTTTACCCTACCAGCAGGAATCAAGAATGAACTTGTAAACATTTCTAATGGTTCGCCACGATTTATTAAAAAGTTTTTCCGCAGTCTTTACACACTATACAAAACTGATGAAAAAACTTTGCAGTTTATTTTAAAAGAAACTCAAAGAGAATTTAGCCAATACAAAAATGACTAAGATATTAAAACCGTATACTATCATTCCCCTTGACTTGTATGTCCAAAGAGATGCAGACAGACAAGTGAAAAATATTATACACGATATGGGAAGACCCGGCTACGTGCTTGTGTCGAGACAAATGGGGAAAACAAATCTTTTACTCAATGCAAAAAGAAAACTAGAAACTCCTGACGATGTTTTTGTTTACGTTGACTTATCTAATCCATTTGAAAATGCTAGAAGTTGTTTTGAAAATATTGTTGATACTGCAATTGAAACCAATCTTGAAAAGTTTGATAGTGTAGCTAAAGTTATTCACGAAAGAAGAAAAGAGCTAAGAGACACACCAGCTCATAAACAACATACGAATGAATTAAGGTTGTTGATAAATGCAATTGAAGGTAAGTTAGTAATCATCCTTGACGAAATAGATGCGCTGACAAAGACACAGTATTCAGATCAAATATTTGCTCAAATCAGAAGTATTTATTTTTCAAGAGTAAATTTCAAAGAACTTGACAAGTTGACCTACATTCTTTCAGGAGTAATTGAGCCAAACGAGATTATTAAAGATCCAAAGATTTCGCCATTTAATATTGGACAAAAAATATTCTTAAATGATTTTAATAAAGAAGAGTTTGAACAATTCATCACTAAATCCAAATTGTCGCTAAGTCAAGAAATCATAGATAGAATCTTCTACTGGACAGGTGGCAATCCAAGAATGAGTTGGGATGTTTGTTCGGAAGTAGAGAATAGATTAAAAACCGAAGAATTAACATCAGAGATAATTGATAAAATTGTTAATCAAATCTATTTGACAACCTATGATAAACCACCAATTGATAACATTCGTGAGTTAGTATCAAAAGATAGAGAAATAAGAAATTCAATAGTCGAAATTGGATACAAAAAGGGGAGTGAGGTTTCCGATAAGATTAAAAACAAACTGTATCTCTCAGGCATTATTAACTACGATGATAATGACATTCATATAAAAAATGAAATCATTAAACAATCTTTAAATTTAGAATGGATAAAATCACTTGAAGAAGAAGATAAGGGATTAGTAAGAATAGCAATAGAACAATTTGAAAAGGAGAATTATCCTGAGGCTCTTAACACTTTTGAGAGATTTTTATCAGAAAATAATTTTGAAGAAGGTGACAAATCTTTATGCTATTACTACATGGGATATGCCTCGTATAGAATTTCTGATTTCGGAAAAGCAATTAAATATTTAAGTAAGAGCAAATTTGACGTTGAAGAAGATGGTAAATGGTACTTTAGAACGCTAAATCTTAAAGGGCTTGCAAATTATTATTATGGAGAGATAGAAGAAAGTTTGGCTTGTTTCAAAAGCGTAATAGACAGCGGACGAAAGGATGAAACTTATGTTCGAGCCTTACTGAATTTTGGCAGTATTAGTTTAAAATCCGATAAAACAAATCACAGAAGCGAAGGAATAAAAATATTCAATGAGATCATTGATGAATCAGGATTTAAAAAGGAAAAACTAACAGAACAACTTGTAAAAGAATTAAAGTCAATTGCACACTACAACTTAGCACAAATTCAAAACTCTAACGGTGATTATATAAATGCTGCTACCAATTACAAACAAGCGATTCAACTAGGGAAAGCAAATACAAAACCTACAATCATCTTAGCATTACTTGAAATTACAGAATCCGTTGAGGAAAAACATGATTTATTCAATCAACTAATTGATTTGATCAGTACTGGAAAAATTATACCTATTGAAGATGACCCAGAAAAACCCATTGACTTTAGTTTTGATGCGCTACGACATATTGCAATAAACACTTTCTTAAACTACAATGACACTTTGTTTAACAAGTTGAAACCACACTTGTCTTTACTCGGTGACAAATCGATCTCGAAACACCTTTATGAATTAGCTCTTTTTTCAATAAATAAAACTAGAGGTTGGGAAACCGCAATTAAATTATTCAACGGAATATATGAAAATTTTGAAAATACTGAGTTTAGTATTGACAATGAAACACGATACAATACTCTAAAATTTCTTTCTTATTTTACTAAAGTAGAAAATGTTATAGGGATACATACTGAATACATAAACTTATTTGCTAAAGAACAATTAGTAAAGGTTGATAATTTAGACATGGAAATTTTCGCAAACCTTATCTACTTTCTTAGTGAAAAGAAAAAGTATCAAGAAGCATTAAAGTATGTAAACTTAATCAATTCAATTCGACCATTAGTTCCGGAAGAAATCCTGATTAACTATCTCGTAATTTATCATCTAGAATTGAACATTTATTTCTACTTAAATGACCGACAAAAAGCTGTTCAAAAAGCGGAAGAAATTATAATGCTTGCAAATGATGAAAAAGTAAAATTGCAAAACAGCAACCTTTTAGGTGAAACAGGTCTCGAGGTAATTAGGCAAAATGCAGAATCCATTCTTAAACCGACTGCAAGAATTCAAACACCAGTGAAAGCAGTTAAGACCTACGGTAGAAATCAAATAATCAAGGTACGTTACAAAGATGGAACAACATTAGAAACCAAATTCAAAAAAGTTGAAAATGATTTGAAAATAGGAGAATGTTTTATACTCAATTAGTCAGTTAACAAAAATAGATAAACGATTACATAGAGATATGAGTTTCTTTACTAAAGAATAAGATCTAATCTCATGAGGGTACTTACATTCTTACCTATAACAGCCATCAAAAAAGCCCCGTCTCACCAACAACCTGCAAAGCTCTGATAAATCTCATTTCTACCTTTATAGTTAGTCGCCATCAAATGAAAATACTTATGCCCAGATCGGCATATTAGGATAACGTCTTGATTTTTTATTCAGAATTTCAGCCTTAATAAACTATGCAAATATCAATTTAAATTTGAAATTTGCATAGTTTATTTGTAAAAAGTGCTTACTTTTGCATTGGAACCTATTTCTGTACAATGTATTTACAACGAATCGTAACCGATGAGATTGTTTCGGCTATACAGCACTTCCCGGTAACGGCTGTGGTAGGCCCGCGACAATGTGGGAATGTCGGGTTCCCCGAAGTTCGTGAAATCTAAAGTAAGGTAAACCCCTTAACTTT
>CAZKOC010000151.1:0-5386 GCA_964554275.1 uncultured Weeksellaceae bacterium | reverse complement strand
GGGTTTTTGAACATTCCCTGCATAGTGGTTCCGGCAACGGCCAGAATACTTCCGATGAGAATTGCCATTATGATTCTTGCCATCCGCACGTCCCAAATGACATATTTTTCACTCAATGAAACATTCGGACTGCCGGAAATGAAATCTCCCAGAACAGTGACAGGTGATTTTCCATTAAAATCATAAACTCCCATAAACAAAGCGCCTGTAGCTAATAAAATTAACAACAGCAGGCTTGTACCAAGATATATGAAGAGTTTATTTTGCATTTGGATTTCTTAGTGTCTTTCTGACGAAAAAAGAATCTGATTGAAATAATTTAAAAAAGATTCCTCGTGCCTCGGAATGGCAATGAATTATTTTATACTTTCAACCAACAATTTATTCAAATGCAAAGCAGCCTCACCGGTCCTCGGACCGAAGCTTGACATCAAACCGCCATCCATAGAAATGACTTTCTTGTTTTTACCCGCATTGGTCTGGGAAACGCCCGGGACTTTCAAAATTCCGTCAATTCCACCTAAACTTTGGATTCCTGAATCAAACATCAAAATCACGTCAGGGTTTCCCTGAATCAGGGATTCCGGAGTTAATTCTTTAAAATCTGAAAATTCGGTAATTGCATTTTCCCCACCTGCCAATTTAATTAAGGCATCCATAGGGGTATTGGTTCCTGCAACGTTTAAGTTTCCGGCACCGCGAGCATAAATGAATAAAACTTTAGGTCTCTTGTCAATTGGAGTCAATTGCGCAATATCGGCATCTATTTTATCGATTAAACTTTGATAATCATTATTTCCAATAATTCCAGCAACATTTTTAATCAAATTCTTAGCTCCTTCAACAGAATATTCCTGATTGATTAAATCCAATTTGATGCCTGATTCTTTAATTTTTGCCATCAAATCCGGATTGATGTCTTTTTCAGAAGCCAGAATGACAGTAGGAGATACAGACATAATACTCTCAATTGTCATACCTCTACCTACATGCCCCAATTCTTTAGCTGTCAAATCAGCAGGAAAAGTACTTGTCACATCTCGCCCTACGATTTCATTTCCATGTCCCAGTGCAGCAATGGTTTCAGTAATGGCTCCGCTCAATGAAACGATTTTATTATCGGTAGCTGTTTCGTCAATTGCTTCTTTGTTTTCGGTTTTGCATGAAATAGCTGAAAATGAAACAGCTAAAGCTAGCAGCAAAGTTATTTTTTTCATGTTTGAATGAATTTTAATTTTTATTAAATCTAAATAAACGCAAAACTAAGAATTAAATCCCGATTGAAAAGTGCCATTCGTCATAATCCGGTTTTTTTTGTCATTTTTTTAACAATGACACTAATCAACCTTCAAATTCTGTTTGCAAATGAATAAACCCTTAAATTTGAAATGTGAAAAAGAAATTATTCCTTTTGGTTTTCATTATTGTCGGGGTTTTGGTTTTGATATGGTTTTTTAAGAATCAGTCAGAAGGAAAATTATTTGAAGTGATGGCTGTTCCTGAATTTGAACTTGCCAATCAGGATAATATCTTGATTACCGAAAAAGATATGCGTGGCAAAGTTTATACAGTGGAATTTTTCTTCACCAACTGTCCTACAATTTGTCCGATTATGAATCAAAACCTGAAAGAAATCGAACAGGAAATTAACAGTTCTGATTTTGGTATAATTTCCATTACGATTGATCCGAAACGTGATACACCAGAGAATCTGAAAATCCATGCTGGAAAATTAAGGATTGACAATCCCAACTGGCATTTTCTGACCGGAGACAGGGATTATATTTATTCACTAAGTAAGAAATTCAACATATATATGGGCGAAGATGAATCAACGGCTGAAGGTTTGAACCACAGTGGGAAAATTGCTTTGGTGGACAAGAAAGGAAAAATCCGTTCCCGGTATAATTCAAGCGGAGTCCCGGTTTTATATTATTCAGGACTGAATTATTCCGACCCCGAAGGAAAAAAAGAAAGTTTAGGTGGAGCATTTCATCCACAGATTGAGTGGTTGAAAGAGGATATTAAAAAATTACTGGAAGAATGATAATTCAAACCTCACAGGTTTCAAAACCCCAAACAGAATCAAATTATGAAATGCCTATTTGTAAACCAACCAAAATAATTCAAAGGGCATTCCATCTGGCCAATAAAAAAACAAATAAATATAAACAGATGAAATCAAAAACAATTTTAGCAACAATTATTTTGGGTTGCACAACGATTTATTCCTGCGATGAAAAAAAAGAAATAGAAATTCACAAAGCCGATGACCACATGATACAGGCTGCAAATAGCTTAAACGTGAAAGTGGACAATACAATCGACCCAATTTGCGGAATGAAAACCGAAGGGCATGTGTCCGATACCATTCAATATGAAGGAAAAATTTATGGATTTTGCAGCGCGGGCTGTAAAGAAGAGTTTGCTAAAAGCCCGGAACAGTATCTTTCCAAACTGAATTAATTCGAATTAAAATTTAAAGAGAAGAGTATTGGAGAATTCCGATTTATTTGATGTTTTCTACATCCATTTGTTACGTTTTATTTGAAATGTTTACTAATGTATAAAACGAGCTTTGAGCTTCGGAAAACGAATTACGTATATGGAAAAAGTACTTGAAATTAATCATTTGACTAAAAAATTCGGCAAACTGACTGCAGTCAACGATTTGAGTTTTTCGGTTGAAAAAGGAAATGTTTACGGACTGCTCGGCCCGAACGGAAGCGGAAAGTCGACTACTTTGGGGATGATTTTAAATGTCGTGAATCAGTCAGAAGGAAACTGGCGTTGGTTTGGCCAGGAACACTCTACCGAATCACTCAAAAAAGTGGGTGCCATTATCGAACGCCCCAACTTCTACCCCTATTTATCAGCCGAAAAAAACCTGGATATTGTTGCGCAAATCAAAGGCGCACATCCTTCTAAAATTGATGAAAAGTTGAAAATCGTTGGTTTGCTTGACCGTAAAAAAGATAAATTTTCTACTTTTTCTTTGGGGATGAAACAGCGTTTAGCAATAGCTGCGGCTTTGCTAAATGATCCTTATGTCTTGATTTTAGATGAACCGACCAATGGACTCGATCCACAGGGAATTATCCAGATTCGGGAAATTATTCTGCAGATTGCATCACAGGGAACAACCATTATTTTGGCGAGCCATCTCTTGGATGAGGTCGAAAAAGTGTGTTCGCACGTAGTGATTTTGGAAAAAGGAAGAACGCTTTATTCCGGCAGAGTTGATGAAATGACAGCTAGTTTCGGATATTTTGAATTAAGTACAAATGACAATTTGAAATTGAATGAAATTTTGAACTCCATAAATTATTTTGAGAAGGTAATGGAAAACGGAAATTACCTCAAAGCTATTTTGAGGGAAGATTTAAGCGCGGAAAGTTTGAACAAATTACTTTTTGAAAAAGGAATTGTCTTGAACCACCTGGTGAAACGAAAAGAGAGTCTCGAACAACAATTTTTACAAATCACCCAAAACCAAAACTGATATGCTACGATTACTCAAAATAGAATGGAATAAAATTTACTACTACAAAACCGCAAGGATTTTTACGATTATTTATTTTGCGATGTTGATTGTGACGGGAATTATCTTGTCAGTAATAAAACCGGAAATAGGGGGTATGAAACTCGATATTGCCAAATTAGGTATGTTTAATTTTCCGGAAATTTGGCAAAATATTACTTACTTAGTTGCAATTGGCAAAATTTTTATTGCAGTCATCATTATAACAAATATTACCAACGAGTATTCTAACAGAACCCTGAAACAAAACCTGATAGATGGATTAAGTAAAAAGGAGTTTTTGACTTCTAAGGTTTTGACCAACATAATCTTTGCCGCCTTGTCGACAATATTTGTTTTGGGAATTTGTTTAACTTTAGGTTTGATTTTCTCTGAAAATAAAGAATTAACTCTAAAGGGAATTGAATTTATAGGAGCTTATTTTCTTAAACTAAATTTATTTTTCTCCATCTGTCTTTTTCTTTCTTTGTTGCTTAGAAAAAGCGCGTTCGCTTTTTTAGGACTTATTGTGCTCTGGATGATAGAAGGGGCGATTTCTACTGTTGAGGTGCTTTTGAAAGCTTGGATGCGAGGCGGATTTGAAAAGATAGACCCATATGGTTTTTATGTTTCAAATTACCTGCCTTTAAATGTTTCTTCCAAATTAATTGATTTTCCTAAAATGAAATTGGAAGGTTTTATAATGGGAGGTTCCATTTTTCAATATACAACAGTAGACTGGACTTTTGTAATGGCAGCATTCATATATATAGCAATTTTCCTGTTTTTTTCATACAGATTATTGAAGAAAAGAGATTTATAAAAATCTTTGCGAAACTTTGCTCCTTAGCGTTCCTTTGCGGTATGATTCTAACGCAAAATTGTGCAAAGCCTCGCAAAAGTTTTAGACTATTGAAATTAGCCTTTCTACATAAGACTTTGTACAATTGTACATTATATTCTATCTTCGCAGCCTATGCAAATGAATCGTTTCGAAGAACTGAAAGAACTTTTAGCTCAACCCAAAAGAATTGTCATACTTCCGCACCGTAATCCGGACGGGGATGCAATTGGTTCTACCCTGGCAATGTCACATTATCTTACTAAACTCGGGCATGAATGTGAAATCATTGCACCCAATGATTTTCCTAAGTTCTTGAAATGGATGGATGGCGCCAAAAAAATCCATATTGCCGAATACAACCCTTCAAAATGCAGAATCTTGGTTGAAAAAGCGGACTTGATTTTTATACTTGATTTCAACACGATTAGCAGAATAGATGAGTTAGGAGATTGGCTCAAACGGTCATCTGTGCCGAAAATAATGATTGACCACCACCAGGAACCCGAGCAATTCGATTTTATGTATTCAGATGTAAATATGCCAGCAACCTGCCAGATGGTTTACAATTTTATCGAAAAAATGGGGCACTTGGATTTGATCGACAAAACGATAGCGGAATGTATTTACACCGGAATTATGACTGACACCGGAAATTTCAGGTTTAGAAATACTGCGGCTTCAACCCACAGGGTTGTGGCGGAATTGCACGAAAAAGGAATAGAAATTGATAAAATTTACAACAACGTTTTCGATACCCAATCGCCAACGAGAATGAAACTGCTTGGTTTGGCTTTGAATTCCATGGAAGCTTTCCCTGAATTCCGGACGGCCTATATGTTTCTGACAAGAAAGCAGCAATTGGAATTCAATTCCCAAAAAGGAGATACGGAAGGATTTGTCAATTTCGGGCTGGGATTGAATAATTTTGTGTTTTCAGTTATTTTTATTGAGGATCAGCAAAATGATTTCATCAAAATTTCGTTTAGATCCAAAGGCACTTTTGATGTGAATACGTTTGCCAG
>CAZKOC010000150.1:0-5423 GCA_964554275.1 uncultured Weeksellaceae bacterium | reverse complement strand
ATTCCCTATATGGGAAGCAGTGCAGGAAGCAATCTTACCGGAATGACCATCGGAACAACGAACGATATGCCGATCGTTTATCCGCCAAGTTTTGATGCGCTGTGTTTTTTACCATTTAACCTGAATCCGCATTATTTAGATCCTGATTTGAATTCAACGCACAAAGGAGAAACAAGAGAAACGAGAATCAGGGAATTTCACAAATTCAATCCTCAAGCGGTCTTAGGGTTGCGTGAAGGGAGTTGGCTGGAAGTTCAGAATGGTGAAATTGAATTAAAAGGACATTTAACCGCAAGGTTATTTCAGCAGGGAAAAGATGCGATTGAAATCAGTCCCGGAAAATTAGATTTTTAAAACCCTATTTCACTTTGTTGTTCGGAATGATAAATAGTTCAGTCTTTCTTCACTATCAATAACCATCCGTCTTCAAGGATTTTGTAGCCGATGTTATACACAAAACGGTACTCAGCACCATTTTTATAGGTTTTTAAATTCGTGAAATAATCAAAGTCGAATCCTTCCTGTGAAAGTTTGTCTTGCGTGGCTTTGGATTTTCCGTCGGTAAAATTTAATTCGGAAAGGATGCGATAATTTTTCCTTAGCTTATTGTTCACATTTCGCATCAGGTTTGTAGAATCCTTATTTTGTTTATTGTTATAAGCATTCCGGCAGCCGTCGTTACAGAATTTCTTGTCAATTCTTCCGATTATTTTTTCTCCGCATTCCAGACAGTCAGGCATTTTAATTTCTTTTGTTGGTTGAATTGTTAAATACAAATATAATGTTCGTCTTCTTTTATTTAACTACAAATAGCCTTGGAATAAAATTTTAAAGTTTCAACATCGAATCAAAATTTCAGATTTAGATTTATCCTCTATATCAAATCGACTCATTTTACTCATTATTTATTCTCCAGGGTGGATTTAGTCTGTTTTCTCCCGCGTAATATAATATCAGTTGATTACCGTCAGGATCTTTCAGTCGTGCTTCTCTCCACAGCCAGCTCTTATCATTAGGCAGTTCTTCAAACACAATACCTTTGCTTATAAGTTCATTGACATAACCGTCCAGGTCTTCACGCTCAAAATAAATGTGAACCCCGTCTCCTTTAGGAAGTTGTTCTACCTGTTGTATTGAGAAAGTCGAATTGCCGTTTGGGCATTGGAACCGTGCATAATGTGATGCTTCCACTATGAGCTTAAGGCCTAATACCTGATAGAATGAGATGGCTTTTATGAGATCCGATGATGGAATGGTTACCTGATTTAAATTCATTTATATGCCGTTAATTGAAAATTTATGAGTTTGATCTTATGAAGTTTTTGTTATCTATAATTACTATGCCGTTCGTTTTTCAATAAATCCTTTACAATAAGATTTGATTCATATTCTGCTTTGATTTCTGAACAACATTCTCGCATTTGTTGTCTAAATCCGGTTGCCCCTTCAGGAAGGTTATTGCCCGATTTATCGTATGTTTCTTTGTCAGGCCATTGAGCATAGCCAATGAATAAATTATCATTGATTTTATGAAGCCGCGAGCCATAACTACCTTCAAATTCATAAATCAGTTTGGTCATTCCTTCCCAACTGTTTATGAAATCATTTTCTCTACCATCAAATATTTTGAAAGAATAAATAATTGTGAATTTGCTCTGTGGTTCCATTTATCTGATGTTTTTTTATTTCATTGATTTTAATTTGACTGCTCACTACTCGATATAGCAGCGGGATTTTTTCAAAGGAATATTGTCGCTCTTGCTAAATCCTTGTTAGTGGTTTGCATTTATTTCATTATTTTAAAATCGTGTAATCCAATTTGATAAATCATATATGGCCACATTTCTGTTCCTTTTGCACCTGAGAAAGTCCCAATGTTTGATGTTTCTTTAAATTCTCCCTCTTCAGTTGTTTGAATGTCTGATATGTATGAAAGTGAATATTTTGTCCTGTTTTTCATTAAAAGCAAAACTTTCATATTTTCATCATTTTCCTTCTTTGCTTTTCCGCTTGTCGATAAACAAAAATAAAATTCTATTGTTTCGTCTTGTCCTTTTTCTTTGAATAATTTGTCATTGTCCCTAATATCTATAATTTCTTGGAATGGTTCAAATTCAATTATTGAATAATCAAAGTGAGAAGAGTCGGTTGGGAATAGTTTAATCGTAAATTTTGTCCCGATCGGAAAAGCGAAACCATTTGCAGGTTGGGTTGGCAATTCTTGGGAATAGACAATAATATTTGTTGCTAAAAATAAAATCAATAATAATTTCTTCATCTGTTTTACGTGGTTCATACTAATATAGCCGCTAACGGAGAACGGCTTGGCGCAGGCAAGAATCTTTATTACTAAACTTCCTACAAAGCCGAAAACTCAAATTTATGAAAAATATCATGAACCAATTCATCCTCCACTTTTGGTAAGCCGCTGTTATTGGTAGATGTTCGGTCGTCCTTGTAGTATTTAACTATCCGTTAAATTTATTCATTATTTTAATACTTTTTGAAGATTCTCTTGTGCTTTCTCACTTCTGCCGTGGGATTATATTTCATTATCCATTAATTACTTAAAAGAATACAAACGACTACAAACGATTTTAAATAATTTCCTACCGACTAAATTTTGATTTAAATAAAATCTTTGCAACAGAGATTCGAGATGACAGGAAAAAGTCTCTTATCTGAATGTTTAATTTATAAAATTGTAATTTATGTCACTAAGAAACAAAGTTACCTTAATCGGTAGAACAGGAAAAGAAGTAGAAACCGTAAATTTTGAAAATGGAATGCTGGCAAAAGTAAGCTTGGCAACATCCGACCACTACACCAACGCCAAAGGTGAAAAAGTAGAAGACACACAATGGCACAATCTGGTTGCCTATGGAAAAACCGCTGAAATCATGCAGAAATTTGTAGAAAAAGGAAATGAAATTGCCGTGGAAGGCAAAATCATTTACCGGAATTATGAAGATAAAGACGGTCAAAAACGATACATCACGGAAATACGTGTAGAGGAACTGGTTCTTCTCGGTAGCAAATAATAAAGATATCATTTCAAAAAATGAAGAATCTCTTAAATCACAGAGATTCTTCGTTTCATTTTATTTCAATCAGTGATGACAATCTTCTTTTTTATTTCAAATCAAAGCGGTCAAGGTTCATCACTTTGTCCCATGCAGCTACAAAATCATGTACAAATTTTTCATGAGAATCAGAACAAGCATAAACTTCTGCAATGGCACGTAATTCCGAATTGGAACCAAACACAAGATCAGCACGGGTGGCCGTCCATTTTTTCTCTCCGGTGGCACGGTCATTTCCTTCAAATATTTCCTGTTCATCAGAAACTGCTTTCCAGGCAGTCCGCATATCCAATAAATTCACAAAGAAATCATTGGTCAAAACACCCGGGCGATTGGTTAAAATGCCTATATTCGAATTGTTATAACTAACACTCAAAGCACGCATACCTCCTACTAAAACTGTTAATTCAGGAGTGGTAAGCGTCAGTAACTGTGCTTTGTCAATTAAAAATTCTTCTGTAGAAACACCAAATTTACCACCTAAATAATTTCGGAAACCGTCCGCATACGGTTCCATATAATCAAAAGATTCTACATCGGTTTGTTCCTGTGAAGCATCCATACGTCCCGGTGTGAATGGAACTTTTATATTGTATCCGGCATTCATTGCTGCTTTTTCTACCGCAGCACATCCACCTAAAACAATCAAATCAGCCAATGAGACTTTCTTGTTTCCGAATTGCGATGAATTAAATTCTCTTTGAATTTCTTCCAGTTTGTTTAGCACCTTTGCCAATTGAGCCGGATTATTGACTTCCCAGTTTTTCTGTGGCATCAAACGGATTCTTGCTCCATTAGCCCCTCCCCTTTTATCTGAACTCCGGAAAGTAGAAGCCGAGGCCCAAGCTGTTGAAGCCAATTCGGAAATTGATAATCCTGAATTCAATATTTTGGATTTCAATTCTGAAATATCATTTTCACTAATGAGTTCATGGTCAATTTCGGGAATCGGATCCTGCCAGATCAAATCTTCCGCAGGAATTTCCGGTCCTAAATACCTTGATTTTGGCCCCATATCTCTATGTGTCAATTTGAACCATGCACGTGCAAAAGCATCTGCAAATTCATCAGGATTTTCCAAAAAGTGCCGTGATATCTTTTCGTATTCAGGGTCAAAGCGAAGCGATAAATCGGTGGTCAACATTGTTGGTAAGTGTTTTTTATCAGGGTCAAACGCATTTGGAATAATGGGGTCTGCATTTTTTGCAACCCACTGATGTGCTCCTGCCGGGCTCTTGGTCAGTTCCCATTCGTGGCCAAACAGAATTTCGAAGAAACGATTGCTCCATTCAGTCGGTTTGTCTGTCCATGTAACTTCCAAGCCACTGGTAATAGCATCTTTCCCAACTCCGCTGCCGAAGCTGCTTCTCCATCCCAAACCTTGTTCTTCAATTCCGGCTGCTTCAGGTTCTTTTCCTACCAGACCTGCATCTCCGGCTCCGTGCGTTTTCCCAAATGTATGTCCGCCTGCGATCAATGCAACGGTTTCATAATCGTCCATCGCCATTCTTTTAAATGTTTCACGAATGTCAATAGCTGCCAAAAGCGGATCAGGATTTCCGTCAGGTCCTTCGGGGTTTACATAAATCAATCCCATCTGTACAGCAGCCAACGGTTTTTCAAGATTTCGGGAATGTATTTTTCCGTCGGCGTTATCATCAGAAACCAAAACTCCACCACTTTTCTCTACTCCTTCAGAACCGTGCGCATATCGAACATCACCTCCTAACCATTCTTTTTCCGAACCCCAGTAAACATCTAATTCAGGCTCCCACACATCTTCACGTCCGCCTGCAAAGCCAAAAGTTTTGAATCCCATGGACTCCAACGCAACATTTCCGGTCAAAATCAGCAAATCAGCCCAAGAAAGTCTACGCCCATATTTTTGTTTGATAGGCCAAAGCAAACGACGTGCTTTGTCTAAGCTCACGTTGTCAGGCCAGCTGTTGAGCGGCGCAAAACGCTGCTGACCGGAACCTCCGCCACCACGACCATCCTGCAAACGATAGGTTCCGGCACTATGCCACGCCATTCTGATGAACAAAGGGCCGTAATGTCCAAAATCTGCCGGCCACCAGTCCTGAGAATCAGTCATCAGATCGTGAAGATCTCTTTTAACCGCTTCCAAATCCAGTTTTTTGAACTCTTCAGCGTAATCGAAATCTTTAGCCATGGGATTGGATAATTCGGAATGCTGACGAAGTAAGCTGACTTTTAGCTGATTGGGCCACCAATCACGATTTTGTGTTCCGCTACCAGCTACACTCAATTTCTTTGAACCGTTAAAAAACGGGCATTTACTGATGTCGTTAGAATTTGGATCCATATTTTAATAAATTA
>CAZKOC010000149.1:0-5488 GCA_964554275.1 uncultured Weeksellaceae bacterium | reverse complement strand
ATGTTTCTCTCGGTTTTTGGTTTTAACTTTGCAAAATGATTTCTTTTTTTTACGAAACAGATTTTAAAATCAACAAAATCCGCGCCTGGAAAAATTGGATTAAAGCATCCATAGAAAATGAAGGGTACAAAGCAGGAGATATAAATTATATATTTTGTGATGATGAATATCTTTTACAGATTAACAAAGATTATCTGCAGCATGATTATTATACCGATGTTATCGGATTTCAATATTCGGAAGGAAAACAAGTTTCAGGGGACATATACATAAGTGTTGAAAGGATAGGAGATAACGCGAAAGAAAATCAAATTGATTTCAAAAACGAATTGGCCCGAGTGGTTATTCATGGTGTCTTACATTTTATGAATTATAAGGATAAAACAGATGCCGATATCAAAAAAATGAGAGAATTGGAAAGTCAATATATTTCAAATATTATAAATTTAATCTAATATGTTCCACGTGGAACATTAACTATATCCATAAGAAATGTTTTTATCAGAATATGATGTAATTGTTGTAGGAGGAGGGCATGCCGGAGCAGAAGCGGCGGCCGCATCAGGTAATATGGGTTCAAAAACTTTATTGGTTACCATGAACCTTCAGGCCATCGGACAAATGTCGTGCAACCCGGCTATGGGCGGGATTGCAAAAGGACAAATCGTTCGTGAAATTGACGCGCTCGGAGGTCAATCGGGAATTGTTACCGACAAAACCATGATTCAATTCAAAATGCTCAATCAATCGAAAGGACCTGCAATGTGGAGTCCAAGGGCGCAATCAGACCGGATGCGTTTTGCAGAAGAATGGCGGGTGACCTTAGAAAACAATCCCAATGTGGACTTCTTTCAGGACATGGTCAATGGCCTTTTAATCGAAGAGAATAAAGTCGTTGGTGTGAAAACCGGAATGGGAATGGAAATCCGCTCCAAAGCGGTAATATTAACCAACGGAACCTTCTTAAACGGATTAATTCACATCGGTGAAAAACAATTCGGAGGAGGGAGAATGGGAGAAAAAGCAGCTACTGGAATTACAGAACAATTAACAAGCTTAGGGTTTGATTCGGGCCGCATGAAAACCGGAACACCTCCACGCGTGGACGGAAGATCCTTGGATTACAGTAAAATGGAAGAACAAAAAGGAGATGAAAATCCAAAAAAATTCTCCTATACAGATACACCCAGGCTTACCAACCAACGCAGCTGCTGGATTACTTACACCAATCAGGAAGTACACGATCTGTTAAGAGAAGGGTTCGACAGATCACCCATGTTCAACGGGTCCATACAAAGCACCGGGCCGCGTTATTGCCCTTCAATTGAAGACAAAATAAATCGGTTTGCAGAACGTGAAAGACATCAGATTTTCGCAGAGCCGGAGGGTTGGAATACCGTAGAAATTTACGTAAACGGATTTTCTACTTCATTACCGGATGACGTCCAGGCAAGAGCTTTAAGGTCAATTCCGGGTTTTGAAAACGCTAAAATATTTCGTCCCGGATACGCTATAGAGTACGATTATTTCCCACCTACACAGCTAAAGCATTCATTAGAAACCAAAATCATAGAAAACCTGTTCTTTGCAGGGCAAATCAACGGCACGACCGGTTACGAAGAAGCAGCGAGTCAAGGCTTGATTGCAGGGATCAATGCCCATTTAAAAGTCAATGAAAAAGAGTCTTTTATACTAAAAAGAAACGAAGCATATATCGGCGTTTTAATTGACGATTTAATCACAAAAGGAACGGAAGAACCGTACAGGATGTTTACCTCCCGTGCAGAATACAGAATCCTTCTCAGACAAGATAATGCAGATGAAAGACTAACTCCTTTATCTCATAAAATAGGATTGGCTTCCGAAGAAAGATTGAAACAAGTAGAACAAAAACTGGAAAAAGCGAATCGATTGATTCATTATTTCGAAACAAATTCGATCCAGCCGGAAGAAATAAATGCAACAATAGAAAACAATGAAGGATCTCCTATTTCACAAAGCATGAAAATGGTATCTGTTTTGACCCGGCCCGAGGTTAAATTAAATGATTTTCTAACCCTCTCCAGAGTAGCAGAATTTATCGATGAAAATGAACTAAAAGAAGAAGAGTTAGAGCAGGCAGAAATCCAGATCAAATACAAGGGTTACATAAAAAAAGAAGAAGAAAACGCGGACAAATTGAAACGTTTGGAAAATCTGAAAATCCCTAAAGATTTTGATTATTTCAAACTGGGATCTATGTCAACCGAGGCAAGACAAAAACTGGACAAGGCACGCCCGGCAACCATTGCTCACGCTTCCAGGATAAGTGGTGTTTCTCCCTCTGATATCAGTATTTTATTAATTTATATGGGACGATAAACAAATTGTTCCACGTGAAACAATGAACGAAAACCTCTCACAGAAAGTCAATTACAAAGAATTTAAATTAGAGTTAAAAGATTATTTTTTAACTCAGGAGGATTTTGTCCTTAAAAGGAATTCCGAATTCGGATTCTTGGAAACCCATCCTCGGCCAATAGAAAATCTAGATAAATATTACGAAAGCGAAACCTATATTTCGCACACTGATTCCAGAAAAAATATTTCGGAAAAAATTTACCAGTTAATAAAAACCATCAATATAAAGAAGAAATTTTCTATGCTGAGCAGTCCAAAACCCGGAACAAAAATATTGGATTACGGATGCGGGGTGGGTGATTTTTTAGCATTCGCCCAAAACAAAAACTTAAATATTTTAGGCGTTGAGCCGAATCTCAACGCGATGAAAATCGCGCAAAATAAGGTTGGAAAAAACCTGATTGTTAATTACGAATTAAAAAACATTTCCGAAAAATTCGATGTAATTACCCTTTGGCATGTTCTAGAACATATTCCCGATCTTTATGAATTCATTGAAGAACTAAAAAAGCATTTAAATCCTGACGGAAGAATCTTAATTGCGGTTCCCAATCATTTATCTTTTGATGCAAAATTCTATAAAAAATATTGGGCCGCGTATGATGTTCCAAGACATTTATGGCATTTTTCTCCCGAAAGCATGGAAGCTCTTTTTAACAGTTTTGGTATGAAAATTGAAAAGAAGTATGCATTATGGTTTGACAGCTTTTATGTAAGTTTTCTTTCCGAAAAATATAAAAAAACGAACCTCGGATTTTTGAGGGCTTTTATTGTTGCGTTCATTTCAAATATAAATGGGATAATTTCCGGAAATTACTCTTCTATTGTATATAAAATTACAAAAAACGGAAAATAAGCACGTATAAAACGTGTTTTTTTGACCTACGGAGGTCAATGTCGTTTTCTTGATGAAATTCGTTTAAACTCAAAATAAAAGCGTCGTTTTTTTGATGAAATTTGAAACAAAATAAATAAATTATGAAAAATCTGATTTTAATGAATTTTGCCGCTTTGGTTTTACTTGCATCTTGTGCAGGAAGCAGAGCGGTTGTTGACAATGAAATTCAAATGAGAGGCGATTGGACCGTTACAGACGTTTCTATAAGTGGAATAAATGAAAGCTATGTAAACATAACTGTATTGGATGAGGCAAAATCACAATGTTATGAGGGAAGCTCCTGGCATTTGGTTCAAAACAATGCAAGCGGAAACTATACTTTAAATGGTGGTGCTGATTGTCCTGCCCAAATGAGTAAAATCAAATGGTTTGTAACCGATGAAGGCGGACAGATGTTCTTTAACTTCAAGCGTATATACGACGGAGAAAGGCCCAAGAATGTAGTAGATGGTTATAAAATGAGAATTACATCAAACACCGGGACTACAATGGTTTTAACGCAAGATCTTATGTTTGAAGGAAAACCGATTAATGTAAGTTATACTTTTCAAAAAAATTAATAAACAACTTAAAGACAATATGTTATGAAAAATTTACAATTAAATTTACTAGCCATAACCGTTTCTGCAGGACTTATGCTTTCCGGCTGTGAGGCTATTCAAAACACAAATCATACCCAAAGAGGCGCTGCCGTAGGAGCGGCTTCCGGAGCGGTAATCGGCGGAGTTTTAGGAAATAATGTAGGAAAAGGTGATAATGCTGCCTTGGGTGCGCTTGTAGGCGCTGTTGTCGGTGGAGTCGCGGGGGGTGTAATCGGCAACCGTATGGACAAACAGGCTGAAAAAATTGAAAATACACTGCCCGGAGCAGAAGTAATCAGGACACAAGAAGGAATCCAGGTAATTCTAGATGAAAATTCCGACGTTCGTTTTGATTATGACAAATCAGATTTGACGTCAACCGCCAAAGTCAACCTGGATAAACTTGTCGGTATTTTCAATGAATATCCTGATACTGATATTTTAGTTGTCGGGCACACAGACAGTAAAGGATCTGATACATACAATCAGGCTCTTTCAGAAAGAAGAGCCAACTCCGTGGTTTCTTATCTGAAAACCAAAGGAGTTAATTCTTCGAGATTATCTTCTGCCGGCCAGGGAGAAACTGCGCCAAGAGCTGATAATGAAACAGAAGCGGGACGCGCCCAGAACCGCCGTGTAGAGTTTGCGATTACAGCAAATGAAAAGATGGTCGAAGACGCTCAGAAAGAAGCAGGAAAATAAAACCTTTATTGGTTTAATGAAATTAAAACACCACAATATGTGGTGTTTTTTTTATGAAAAATAGTTTTTAAAATCTGAAAGTGCTGTTTCAAGACGGGTTAATTCATCCTGATTAACAATTTTTCCATCTTTAAAGTTTTCTGAAAAAGATGGTAAACTATAAGCTCCTGTTACTTTCGCTCCCAATCGGGGATAGCCCGATTCCAAAACCCCCAGATTGGTTTTACCTCCTCTTTGTCCGTTTGAAGTGCTTAAAAGCAAGACCGGTTTATCTTTAAAGAATTTTACTTCTTTCCTGGAAAGCCAATCAGTAATATTTTTGAGAAAAGCAGGAACAGAACCATTGTGTTCGGGACTGGCAATGATATAACCGTCAAATCCCTGCATCAGTTCATATAGTTTTCGCATTTCCAAAGGAATTCCATTTTCACGTTCTTCGTCCAGTGAGAGCATTACAGGTTCAAAATCCCTTAAATCGATTTCGGTAATTTCAAAACTTCTTTTGTCCATTAATTCCAAGGTAAAACGAAGAAGCTGCCGGTTGATGGATTTCGAATGATTACTTCCGGTAAATGCAAGAATTTTAATCATATTTGGGATAAAGTATTCAAATTTAATAAAAAAGCACTTCAAATGAAGTGCTTTTAGTGGAGAAGATGGGGCTCGAACCCACGACCTTTAGACTGCCAGTCTAACGCTCTAGCCAACTGAGCTACATCCCCGAAATTATTATGCAATGTTAGTCATAATTTTTGAATTGTATCTTTCCAGCTTAAAATTTTATCCAAAATAGCCCGGGCTAATTTCTCTTTACTTTGGTATGTCCAACCTGCAATGTGTGGAGTAAGGATCACTTTTTCCGATTTCAACAGGTATTGAAATTCCTCCGGTAATTCATCAAAATTAA
>CAZKOC010000148.1:0-5509 GCA_964554275.1 uncultured Weeksellaceae bacterium | reverse complement strand
ACATAACCTTATTACCTGGGATAGTAGCAAGGAATAGTGCTGAACTTAATGCTGGTTTAGAAAACAGAGCTAATGAAGCTTTGGCGATTTGGAGTAATACAGGTACCAGCAACTATTTTAACCAAATTATGTGGGGAGCAGGTGTAGGAGCTTCAGCGCTTGAGCATACACCCGGTTCATTTCGGTTTGGAACTACAACACAAGGCTTCAGCCCTAAATACTATGGGAATAGTTGGGGAGGAAATCAGTATGCTAACACTTTCAATATCGGGAAGATTGGGACAGGACTTGGATATTTAAGTTTTGGAGCTGGATTAATTAAGGATGCATACGGGGCTTCAACAGGATCTATATCTTGGGGAAAGGCTGGATTGAATACAACCATAGGAGCAATAGGTTTAAGATTAAACCCAGTTGCTGCCACCTTATATGGCGGGTTGGAAGCTTTCTATCCCGGTGGAGCAGCTGGTTATATGCAAGACGGTGCGCGATATCAAAGTGAATTAAATGGATTTAATCAGGCAGGACCTTATCACATAAATTTAGTTGGAGCCCGTGAACCTAAATAATATGAGGCAAGACATAAAAAAAGGATATTACTATTTATTCTACAAACTGTATAAGTTTTGGGAAACTGCTCCTGCGAAATTTTGGAGTGATTTTAAAGCAGGAGTTTCAATTATAGCATTAGAGCTTTGGTTATTATTTTTAATATTTAACATTCGTTCTCTAATAATGAATCAAAAATTAGAATTTGAAATCAGCCATCCTGTTATAATAGTTCCATTCCTTATTATTATCATAGGTAATTATATTCTTTTTGTTCACACTGACAAATGGAAAGAGTACAATGCAAAGTTTGAGCAGTTGCCAAAGAAGAAGAATATGATAGGCGGAATTATCGTCTGGATAATCATAATCTTAATAATTGTGAGTTATTGGGGTTCTGCTTACTTGGTACAGAAGAATGTATTAGGAATGTAAATGAGAGCATACTATTACTTATTCTATAAGATTTATAAATCCATAGAATATACCTCAGAAGCACTTGGAGGAAAATTTTTGACAGATTTTAAAACAATCATAGTAATAAGTACTTTGGAAGTTTGGTTATTATTTTTAATATTTAATATCCGTTCCCTTATAAGGAATGAAAAATTAGAAATCGATATTACCCATCCTTTTATAATAATACCATCTCTAATCATTATCGTAGGTAATTATTTTCTCTTTGTTCACATTGACAAATGGAAAGAATATAATGCAGAGTTTGACAAGTTGCCAAGGGAAAAAGACATTGTAGGTGGAATTATAGTCTGGGCGATAATAATTTTAATAACTGTTGGTTATTGGACTTCAGGTTATTTAGTGCAGAAGAATGTATTAGGGGTGTAATAAAAATGATGAGAGCATATTACTATTTATTCTATAAACTGTATAATTACTGGGAAACTGCTCCTGCAAAATTTTGGAGTGATTTTAAGGCGGGAATATCTATAATAACATTAGAGATTTGGTTATTATTTTTAATATTTAATATCCGTTCCCTTATAAGGAATGAGAAATTAGAATTTGAAATTAGCCACCCCATTATAGTAGTACCAACCCTAATCATTATCATAGGTAATTATATTCTTTTTGTCCACACGGATAAATGGAAAGAGTACAATGCAGAGTTTGACCAGTTACCTAAAAAGAAGAATATTATAGGAGGGATAATTGTTTGGACAATAATAATCTTACTAACTGTTAGTTATTGGACTTCAGGATATTTAGTGCAGAAGAATGTATTAGGGATGTAAGGGGTAACGTATCAGAAGTGTTGATATGAATATTTAAAAGAGAAATAAAATTGATTTTCAGTAATTTAGAAAATATAAGAAAAGAAAGACCGGACAGCCCAATGGTTGTTACTTCTGATTTTAGTTCTTTAAATCGTCTGAAAACGGATTTTTCTCCCCAGGATATTTTCCCCAAAAACAATGAAGCAGGCAAGGCGATAGACGACCCCGATGTACTAAATCCTGATCTGGTTTTTCCGCTCAGTGTAAACTATGATTATAAGTACAACGGGAAAGAATGGCAGGACGAGTTCGGCCTCAATATGTATGACATGGATATGCGTATGTACGACCCTGCAATTGCAAGATGGGTCGTAATGGATCCGGTGATCCACCACTCTATGTCACCATACAATGCATTTGACAACAATCCCGTCTTCTGGGCTGATCCGAGTGGCGCGGATGGAGAGAATACAAGTACAAGTACAGATTCGAGCAGTACCGGGATAACAATGATGGGGATACCGTTAGAATCAATGGGAGTAGCAAGAATTGAGGTCTATGGTCTTGGGGACGGAAGTCAGTTTAATAAGTCTTCGAATTCTAATAATGATAAAAAAAGTAATTCTTCAAATCCAAATAGTGGTGACCCTAAACAAGTATTGAAAAATACTAGTCCTAATCCTGACGATATTATTTATTTCAAACCTGGAAAAACGATGACAGTAGATGGCAAAGAATATAAAAACGAAGGTTCTTATCCATTAAAACCTGGTGAAACTTGGGAGCATGGTTTTGATGGAGTAGCAGCTCCACATATTTCTGAAGGTTCGGTATATAAAGTAAATGATGGGGTTAGTATGAATGTATCGGATACTAAAGTAACTACTTACCCAACCTCTCTTAAAGGTATACCAGCTGTAATATTAGAGGGTAAATCCATGAGTACTCTAACAGGAGGATGGAAGTCAGAAGCTTGGCTAAATAAAGTATCTTCTTTTTTTATTGTTACTACTAACCACAATATAGATACAGGGCAAAAATCGTTTATAAGCAGTAGTAATGGAATGAATGACACGAGTTGGATTAATTTGTTTAAAAATTCCGGTTTGAAAAATGCATCTTCATATAACATACCCCATGTATATTTTGAAACTATACAAAGCAGCCGTCAAACATTACCTATTTTAAATAAACGATAATTTCCAATACTATGAATCATAGATTAAATAAGATTTTAAGATTAATTGTAATATCCGCTTTCTATATTCCACTACTTGACTTGATATTATACTTTTCACTCATAGTAAGGGCAAATCTAATTTTAGAACGATTTCCTAAAATTAATGACCCTCATCCAATTGATTTGGGTTTTGATATCCATTACCAAATATTGGGATTCTTTGGGGAAACTTTAGTTCTTATTAGCTTGATAATTGGGGTTATTTATGGGATTATTTGCTTATTTCTAAAAAAAAATATTTTAAATATTCAAAGGATTCATTTCTTTTTATTTATTTTATTTTACTTCTTTCAATTTGTAATTCATCTATTTGAAGTGTATTATTGGCTGTATGATTAGGTAACGTATCAGAAGTGTTGATATAAAAGTTTAAAGAAATTAAAATTGATTTTCAGTAATTTAGAAAATATGACAGAAGAAAAAAGAAACAATCCTGAGATTGTTTCTTCTTCTTTTATTTCTTCAAATCACTTGAAAACGGATTTTTCTCCCCAGGATATTTTCCCCAAAAACAATGAAGCAGGCAAGGCGATAGACGACCCCGATGTACTAAATCCTGACCTGGTTTTTCCGCTCAGTGTAAACTATGATTATAAGTACAACGGCAAAGAATGGCAGGACGAGTTTGGCCTCAATATGTATGACATGGACATGCGTATGTATGACCCTGCAATCGCCAGATGGGTCGTAATGGATCCTGTTATCCACCACAGTATGAGTCCCTACAACGCCTTTGACAACAACCCTATTTTCTGGGCAGACTCGAGTGGCGCGGATGGGGAGAATACAAGTACAGATTCGAGCAGTACCGGGATAACAATGATGGGGATACCGTTAGAGTCAATGGGAGTAGCAAGGATTGAGGTCTATGGTCTTGGGGACGGGAGCCAGTTTAATAAGTCTTCGAATTCTAATAAAAATAATTCTACAGCAAAAGATTTAGCTCGAAGCGGTAGCGGAATAGATGATATCCGATTTAGAGATAAAGAAGGAAATCTAATAGCAACTTTTGAAACTGCAACTATTGATGAAGATGTATATCTTCCTTTTACAATGCCAAAAGGGGGAGACACTAATATTAATATAAATACATTATTAAGGCTTGCGGGTGTTGATTTAGAAGATATAGATGTTGTGGGTGTAGGAGGTACTTGGGACTTTACATTTGGCATGGGAGGAGGAAAAGGTATTGAATATGTATACTTTTTGGATGGAGAAAATAAAGGGACTTGGCAGAGTTTTATAGTTGAAAGAGGAAATGTAGGGTTAAACGGTTCGCTTGGTGCTTATGCAATAGTGGGAGATTATTACAATGATAAGGCATTGACTACAAGCGATTATGCAGGCACATCCTTTTCCCTCAATGTTGGAATAAAAGGTGCTTGGATTGGTTCCTACGGAAAGTTTTGGGCGCCTAAAGACATTAGCTCAGACAAGCTTGATCTCAAATCCGGATTTAATACTAGTTTAAGGTCATGGACAGGTTATACTGTAGGAGGAGGGGCTGGAGCTGGTGCACAATGGAGTAAACAGAATACAACAATATATAATCCTTAAAAATGAAGAGAAAATATATTAATATTGGTCTAATAATCTTTTTTATATTGTTTGCATTTATTTTGCCAAAATTCTTTAATGAGAAAAGGGAATCAGATGTGGAATTTTATTCAAAGGAATTTTTTCCTATTGAGATTAAGGGAACTATAACAAATGTCCAATTTTCGAAAGGAGGCGTGACGGTTCTTTCTATAAAGGACACTACAAACAACCAAAAAAATATAAGTGTTGATAAATCTTTTCGTTACAACGTAAATATTAAGAAATGGAATTATTTTGAAAAAATTTCTAATAGCAATAAATGTATTTATATGGTTGGAGATAGTATATATTACTTTGATTGTTATGATATTCCTCAGGAAATAATGGATTCTCTAAAAGATATCGAAGAGTGGCCGAGGGATATAGTAGATAAATGGCAAATAAAAAAGGAATGAAGTATAAAATTGTGATGGCAGTTTCCATAATATTTTCTCTCAGCAATTTACTGTCTTGTAATAATTTGACTCTGTATGACATTTACAAAAATGAGAATTTACCTGCTGAGATAAAAGGCAAAGTAGAGTATGTTGAATTATATAAAGGGGGAGGAATCACTTTAATTGTATCAGAAGATTCGGGAGGAAAAAAACAAATTGCGTTAGCTCGTGAATTTAGAGAGTATGTGAGAAAAGGCGATCATATTGAAAAAGAAAAGAATACAAATAAATGTATTATAAAAAGAAATGATAGTATAATTTATCTAGACTGTTTTAAAGAAATTCCTCAAGAGGTAAGAGATTCATTAGGAAAAATTGAGGAATGGCCGAGGGATATAGAAGGTCAATGGCAAATAAAAAAGTAACGGTAGGTAATGTTTCACATTTGTGGTAACGTATCAGAAGTGTTGATATGAATATTTAAAAGAGAAATAAAATTGATTTTCAGT
>CAZKOC010000147.1:0-5513 GCA_964554275.1 uncultured Weeksellaceae bacterium | reverse complement strand
CCGCCATCTCCAAATTCATCATATAATTTAAAGGTATAACAATCTACAGGAAGTGATAAATTATATGTAAAGGTCTGATTGTTTTGACCATTGTACGGTCCGCCCTGATATACTACTGCTCCTGCTGAATTTAAAATTTCCCAAGAACATTCTTCTCCCCAGTTGTCGGTCCTTACAGATAAAATTAAGCTGCTGGTTGATTTTACTGCTTCCTGAAAAGTTATTGCTCCACTATTGTTAGAGCTGTCCTGGTCTGATGGAATTGAAACCTGAATGGTATTTTCTTGCTGCTCATACGCAACTTCCGGTAAATGTACAGTTTCATACTGCAGTCCTCCTAAACTACCTGTCCAGGTATAGACTTGAGGTGTTCCTGAATTTACAGTATAAGTAATGTCCAATGATGTCAATACATTGTTACCATTGTTTTTAATTTCAATGGTTGGAGAAACTACGCCGTTACATTGTGGTGCGATCTGTGAAATAGATTTTATACTTATGTCATTGTCCAACGCTAAATTAGTATATGCTGGAAATGTACCATTACCACTGATAATTTCCTGTTGGCCTTCAGCAATAAATGCTACCAGTTCCAAATCACCAAAAACAATAGGAATATTATTATGGTTCTCCGGTATTGTATATGTGAAGGTTCTCTGGATAAAGCTTCCTGAAGTCGTGGTCGTAATATCTTCTCCCCATTGTCCGGTAATCATATGTACCAAACGGTGCATATGGTTGTAATTATTTCCCTGACCACCACCTGTCTGAGGTCCTAATGTGTTATTCTGCAACAAAGCAATGTTAAGTTTATTTGTTCCCACCGGACTATTTCCTGTATAGTAAACCTCAACATTTATTGTCATTTCACGCGTTTGAGAATTTACATTTGCCTCCAACGCTACATTCACATAAGAATTCTGAGTGAGTGTCTGATTCGCCGCAGTTGCCCAGGCTCCTCTTCCCATAGCTGTGGTACCCGCCGCTCCCATTTGCAAACCGGGGAATACATGTCTGTTGACTGTTCCTGCCGGGTATCCTGTAAGGCCGGTTTGGTTGGCAATTCCATTTCCAAACGGTGTTCTGAAATCCGGTTGACTTCCCTGTGGAGTAGCGAAACCTCCCTGGTGAATATTAATTAAAAAAACATTGCCAGGATTGTTGTCCTGAATTGACTTGGCCAGTGCATGTCCCTGGGGGCAGTAAACGCAGTTCACTCCAGTAAATTCCTCAAGAATAATTTTCTTATTCTCTGCCGTAGTGTTTACGATAGTTTGCCCATAAGCAGCCAAAGGCAGGAATGCGGCAAACATAAACTTAGTAAAATGTTGTCTCATAAAATTGAAATTTGTGTGTTATATGTGTTAAAAATATTTAAAGTATACGTAACAACAAATATATAATTTTTTTTATTAAAAACCGAAAATTGTACGTTGTTCAAACAACTAAGTTTAATTTCTATTTTCCTTAAAGTGAGCAATTATTCTTTGGCTTTAGCATCAAAAACGCCTGATTTAAATTCAAAAAAAAAGTAGCTAACCTGACAGGTTAGCTACTTTCTGTAATTTTACAGTCAAAAATTATTTAACTATTATTTTTTTAGTTACAATGTTTTTACCGTCAGATACTTTAATTAAATATAGTCCTTTGCCGTAAGCAGATAAATCAAGTGTGGTTAATTGTTTATTAGAATTAATGGAATAAACACTTCTACCCGTGGCGTCAAAGACCTGAATCTGATTATTCGAGGTTTTTGCACTAATGTTTACAATGCCGCTGGTCGGATTAGGATAAATGTTCAATTCTAATGAAACATGGTCATCTACACCCAGCATCCCTTTAGAAAAATCTTCAGAAAATCCCGATCCGTAATTTCCGTCAGACTCACTCAAAATGATGTTATTTTCATCTTTTAACAGCATTGTCGCCCCACCATTATTTCCTACATCTATTACCCTAAAAGTATAGCAGTCATTTCCGGGCAGTTCAATCTGTTCGATGTATGTCTGATTATTTCCATACCCGTAACCCTGAGCTATTGACTGGTCATTTGAATTACGAATAAACCATCTTGTCTGATTTCCATTTCCATCGGTATGTATTTCCAAAGTTAATGTATTTGACTCGGTAGAAATCGCTTTCATGAAATCTCGAGATAACTCATTGTTTGACATATCCTCGTCATTTTGGATCGATACATTCAATGTATTAACATCTAGCATACCAAATGTAATTTCCGGAAGTTCAATGGCTGATGTACTCAAAGGCGCTATAAGACCGTTCCACGTATAAGTTGTTACTTCTCCTGAATTAACAGAGTATTCAAAGGTTAAAGAAGTAATAAGGTTTCCTCCTAAATTTTCGATTTCAACAACCGGAGAAGCTGCTCCGTAACAGGATTTCGGAATTTCACGTATCGCTTTAATCGAGGCATCATTTTGGTGTTCAAGACCTATAAGTGACGGAAAGGTTCCGTTACCGCTGATAATTTCCTGATGGGTTTCAGTCATAAATACAACGATTTCCATGTTTGAAAGTACTACAGGAACATTGTTATAATTTTCAGGAATAGAATAGGTATAAGTTCTGTCAACAAATGAGCCTTGAGTAGTGGTAGCTATTTCTTCTCCCCATTGATCCGTAATCAGATGCACCAATCTGCGCATATGGTTATAGTTGTTTCCCTGATTCCCTCCTGTTTGGGGGCCTAATGTATTATTTTGCAACAAAGCTACATTTAGAAAATTGGTCGGCTGAGGGCTATTACCCGTATAATAAGATTCTACATGAACAATAAGTTCACGGGTATCAAGATCTATGCTTGCTTCTACCGCCATGTTTAAATAGGAAGGCATAGCTACAATCTGATAAGCTGATGCTCCCCACTGTCCTCTGTCTAAAATTGTATTGGATCCAAAAAACACATGCCTGTTAATCGTCCCTGAAGGATAGCCCGTTATCCCTGTCTGGTTTGCAATCGCATTCCCAAACGGAGTTCTGAAATCCGGCTGTCCGGAACTTGGTGTGGCATAACCTCCCTGGTGAATGTTAATTGCAAAAGCATTTCCCGGAATATTTCTCAGAATCTGTTCTGCAATTGCATGCCCTTGTGGACAATATTGGCAATGAATACCTGTGAATTCCTCTAAAATTGCTTTTCTATTTTGAGGCTCGGTACTAACTATCGTCTGACCATAAACAGCTAAGGGGGCAAAGCCCAATAGCAATAATTTAGTAAATAAATGTTTCATAAAATTAAAATTTGTGTGTTGCTCAGATATATTTTTGAACGAATGTACTAAAAAGATTTCACTAATGAAAGCGTAAATCCTGTATTTTCAGGAACATAGCGACAAACTCCACCTACACAAATCAGCCCCCCTCTCTGACGGCCATAGTTCAAAGCAATACGTGTTGATTCTTTCGCATAGCTCCCTCCAACCATATAGTAATGGAAACGTTCATCTTTTTTGTCATTCCCATAATTATAGTTGTCTCCTACGTAAAAGTTCCATCTCTGGTTCAAATTATATTCAACAAGTGCCGCCGCCCAATTTTTACGGTCTCTTTTGGTCTGAAGATGCTGAAGTTCAAATCTGATTGAATTTTTCGGGTTAAATTTATACAGGAAATCTCCAACCACAACATTGGCTATAATATGGCTGTAATTTCCACCTTCGACAATTGCCTTATCATAATATTGGTGCATATAAGTTATGATAGATGAAAATTTATCTGTCCATTTTTTGTTAACTTCAAAATTCACATCATGGAAAAATTTTCTTCCAAAATCAAAAAAGTTGGTTGTATACTCATCTCCTGCATCATTAAATTCAGCATTTAATCCGTTCCAGTAAGAAGCGTTAACAGCCAGTTTTGTTCCGTATTTACCGCCCAAAAAGGTTTCTTTTGCTAAATTATAGTAGATATCTACCTGTCCGCCTATCTCTCCTGCCTCTTTATCTATATGATTAATGTTTGGCTGTGCTTGATAAACATAGATATTGGTCAATAGGTAATCATGCTGGCGGGTCAGTGCAGGCAGATAATTAACAATCGCTTCATTGTATAAATTTGCGGCAGGTTCGCTCAAATCTCTTTGAGCATACATTCCCATATTTTCCAATCTTCGGAAAGTCGTATTGATTCCAAATCCTTTTGCAGAATAGCCTAAATTAATCAAAATACCATTTCCATCATAAAATTTCTCCGAAGGCTGGCCGCTATTATACAATGGCCGTTCTCCTTTGTAAACATATTCTGCATTTGCATAAATACCCGAACTTCCGGAATAACCTAATCTGGCCGAATAATTACTTGCGGTTTGAGGGAAATCATCTATAGGACCTGTATATTTTTCGCTTTGTCCTACATAGCTAAATCCGGCAGTAACCGAATTTGTATAATTTTCTTTATTAAAGAGGCGGATCAAATTGGTCTCTACATCAATTCCTCCCACTGTTCCCTCGGTAGTTTCAAAACCAAGGCGCGGTTTCCCTATCAATCCCTTGATGGTTGTAAAGTCATTAGGTGTATAAGCTACTTTCACACCACGGATTGAATTATTAATTCCAATCTGACGATCTTCCCAGCTTCTGAGTACCATCCCGCTACCAAATTGCTCATAAAAATTACCGGCAGTTATATCTAATTGCTCTCCTTTGTAATTCACATAATAAGTGGCAATTTTATTGTCATTGAAACGGTCGGAATATCCTAACAAAGGGCTTGGCAAGTATGCCTCATACTGCAACCCTGCTGAAAATTTACCATAATTGTAATCTAATCTTATATAATTATTGGAACGAAAAGGATCGTTTGGTTGTTCAAAACCCAAATCCTCATCGGTCTGATACCATTGAGAAGTTGATTCGATTCCTCCGGAAAAAGTTCCGCCCGCTACATCTATTTGTCCATAAATCAATGGTGATATGGCTAAAGCGCACACCAGTAAACCATAAATTTTTTTCATAATTTAGTTTGAGTATTCTTTAATTTTTTCGTAAAGTTCCTGTTCTGCTCCGGGCTGATAACCAATGTGCTTGTAAACGATATTGCCATTTTTGATCAGTACCACATAAGGAGGTGTGGAAAAATTCAACAACCTTTTCAATTCGTTATTAGTATCAAGCAAAATGTCAAAATTCCAGCCTTTCCCATTCACCATTGGCTGTACTCTGCTTACTGTCTTTGAATCGTCCACCGAAACAGCATAAAATTTCACTCCGGTTTCTGATACCCAGTCATCTATCTGATCATTGATGGCATTAAGCTCCAAAATACAGGGGCCACACCAGGTTGCCCAAAAGGCCAAAACCACCGGCTTGCCTTCTTCTTTTGAAATTGATTTTATATCAACCTTATTACCTTTTAGATCCGGAATGGAATAATCCGGGAATTCAGACTCCTGTGCTGACAAAGTAACTATCGTCAGTAACAGAGAAAAAACTGTGATTAATTTTTTCATTATAATTTTTTGTTTGTGTGTTAATTGGGCTAAATTAGCAAAAATT
>CAZKOC010000146.1:2202-5543 GCA_964554275.1 uncultured Weeksellaceae bacterium | reverse complement strand
TCGACATAATTAACCCGGACACGTGTAAATGAAGCCATTGTTGCCTGGATCACTTTCGGATTGTATAAATCTACAGTTTCTCTGGAACAAATAATTTGTTCTACTCCGAACCAATCTGCCAGTCTGATGATGGTTCCCAAATTCCCGGGATCGCGAATATCATCTAATGCAAGTACCAATCCGTTTAAATTTAATATGTTTTCCTTAGGAATTTCACATAAAGCCAGTGCAGTGTTAGGCTGTACAAGCTGGCTTATTTTTTTGAGTTCATTTTCCGAAACAAGGACTTGTTCTACCTGTTTTGTATCGAAAATAGTTGAGGTAGTATAAATTTTCTCAATTTTATAGGGACTTTTCAGAAGTTCATCTATGATTTTAACACCTTCAACCACAAACTTATTATATTTTTGCCTAAATTTCTTTTTGACAAGAGAATTGATTAGCTTGGTGTCATTATTGGTTAACATCTAAAATGAAGTATCTGACGACAAAGATAATATTATTCATCGGTTTTTTATTGATTATGTGCGGGTGCAGCACAACAAAGAAAGTTCCCGAAGGTGAGTATTTGCTGACTAAGAACAAATTCGAATTCGAAGGAAAAGAAAAACCTTTCAAATCTTCACTTCAGGACTATGTGAAGCAACGTCCTAACAATAAATTTCTACAATTAATCCCTTTTCAGTTATTGCTTTATAACATGAATCCTCAGGAATTAGATACTGTTTTTGAAGAATATTATGACTTGACCAAGAAAAAAAGGACGCAGGAATCTCTGGACAGCATATTTGTAAAACACGACTTGGAGAAATATGTCGGCAGGAATTTCTGGTTGAAACGATTTATCTACAATTCGGGAAAGCCACCTGTAATCATTGATACGGCTATGTCTGCTTTTTCTGAAACCAATTTAGAAAATTTTTATTTTGATAAAGGTTACTTTGACGCTAAAGTTGCGTCATCACATAAATTGGACAGTGTTGCCAAGAAAGGCCAGGTGATTTACAATATAAACCCGGGCGAAGCATCGTTTATTAATTCGTACAAACATCAGATTTCAGATAGTCTCATCAAGCAGCATTATGAACGCAGTATAGGAAGAAGTACCATAAAAGTGGGAAAGCGTTATGATATGGATGATTTTGTCGCTGAAAAGGACCGGATTATTGAAATGCTGAAAAACAGAGGCTATTATAAATTTAACGATCTGGGAGAGGATATAGAATTTACTGCCGATACAACTCACAGTGATAAAGCTCTGGACATAACATTGCTTATACCCAAAGAAAAATCGGATTCCTCTCATTTAAACAAAATATTTAAACGTTATCGGTATGGAGAAATCCATATTTACCCCGACTCAAGATATATAAAAAATAATTCTAATCCACCTGTGTATACTGATAAGGAGTATGAAGGTTACATATTGCATTACGTCAATCCTGAAATGAAATATCATCGCCCGAAATTTTTCACTGATGCTTTGGTTGTCCGAAGTGGAGGATTGTACAGGTACGAATCTGAATCGCAAAGCAAAAGAAATATATTTAAGAGGGAAGGCATTAATTTGATGGGGTTTGAGCCGGTGATAGATTCCATAGTCAACGACACTGTGATTAATCTTCATATATCATTGATGCCAAAAAAGAAATATGATTTGTACTATGGAGCGGAATTATCCTGGTCTGAATTTATGAATTTCGGGGTATCACCGCATATTACGTTACTTGCAAGAAATTTATTTAAAGGGGGTGAAAATTTAGAAACCACATTCAGAGGAACTTTGGGTAATGTGAATAAGAAGTTTTCGGACGATGGCAGCTTTTTCAATGCTTTTGAAATGAATTTCCAGACAACCCTCAAATTTCCTTATCTGGTCTTTCCGTTCAATACAGATAAAATTTTCCCCAAAAGATATTTTAAACAAACGGATCTGAGATTAAGCGCCGGGGGGCAGAGAAACATAGGATTAGGAAGAGTTACATACGGAACCGGCATAGACTATGCCATTTCATTCAGGGACACGCACGAGCACCGATTGAGCATTCTCAATACCGAATTCGTAAATAATTTGCAGCAGGATAAATACTTTGATGTTTTTACGGGAGACGCTACCATAAAAGATAATTTCTTTGATGAACGTTATTTTATGTATAATCCTTTTGCTGCAATGCAGTATAACAACGGGGAAATTGGTGACAATGAAGTAATTGATTTGATTTACAATGATCAGGATTTCCTTAATTCATTAAATGAGGAAGGACTGAGGGATCTGGCGGTTTTTGAAAATATGATATTCAGAAAAGCAAGTATTACGCAAAATGTATTAATTGCCTCTATGAGCTATCAGTATAGTTTCGATGAAAGTAAAAGGACAAGAGTCAAACATCCCTGGTTTTTCAGGGGAAGAATTGAGTTGGCGGGTAATATACCGGCATTGTTGGATAATGCTTTCGGTTTTCCCAAAATTCAAACAGAATCCAATGAACAGGCGGGAACTATTTTCGACGTGCCCTATTCTCAATTTGTAAAAGTGGATTTAGATGTGAGAAAGTATTTCAATTTTGGTCCAAGATCAAGTATTGCCACCCGTGCATTTTTTGGAATTACCCAGCCCTACGGAAACATAGAAATCGTTCCGTTTGTAAGAAGTTATACCGCGGGAGGAGCAAATGACATAAGAGCATGGGCGGCTGCAACTTTGGGACCGGCAGACATTCCCCGTTATGAAGGCGGCGAAGATGTTTTTGCCATTGAAAACATGAAACTTCTTTTCAGTGCAGAATACAGATTCAATATTACAGGTATTTTTAACGGGGCATTTTTTATAGATGCCGGAAATATCTGGGGAACTGATAAAAATTATGAACCGTCTTTGTTTAAATTCAAAGATTTTTATAAAGAATTGGGGATTGGTTCAGGAATAGGGATCAGATTAGACCTTACCTATTTTCTCATAAGGGCGGATTTTGCCTATAAAATTCATGACCCCGGTTATCCGGAAGGAAACAGATGGCGTTTTGAGGACTTTAACATTCTGCGTCCGAGGTTGGCATTCGGGATTAATTATCCTTTCTAAATTTCAGATTAAATGAATTAAATCTATCTGAAGCCAACTTTAGACTTGAAACGTTAAACTTTAAACAAAAATTTACTTAGTTTTGTAAAGCAATTTCAAACAATCATTTAAATCAACATTATGAGCAGAAAATTCCCTTCCGGAGTAGCAACCGGTTCTTTAGTAAGAGAAATCATTCAGGATGCAAAAGAAAACAAGTATGCATTGCCGGCGTGTAACGTGATTGGTTCCAGTTCTGTAAATGCAGCCATGGAAGCAGCTG
>CAZKOC010000146.1:0-2102 GCA_964554275.1 uncultured Weeksellaceae bacterium | reverse complement strand
AAAAAGAGACTTATTCAGGCATTTGAAGATTTGAACAATGTTGGAAGACTGGGATAACATATACAACGATAACGAAGAAAAACGAAAAATGGCTTGGTTTAGACGTAAAAAGAAAAACATTACCACTTCGACCGAAGACAAGAAAGATGTCCCAAAAGGACTTTGGTACAAATCCCCGAGCGGTAAAATCATCAGCAATGACGAATTGAAAGCAAACCTTTTTGTAAGTCCCGATGATGATTTTCATGTTCAGATAGGAAGCCAGGAATATTTTGAAATCCTTTTTGATGAAGCGAAATTCAAAGAACTGGACGCAAAAGTGGAAAGTAAAGATCCGCTTAATTGGGCAGACACACAGAAATACAAGGATCGCCTCAAGGATGTTAAAAAGAAAACCGGGTTGACAGATGCCATTCGCAATGCAACCGGTAAGATGAATGGGAGGGAGGTTATTATAAGTGCGATGGATTTTAAATTCATCGGAGGCTCTCTGGGTTCCGCAATGGGAGAAAAAATTGTAAGAGCCATAGATTATGCGATGAAGCATAAACTTCCGTATGTTCTGATTACCCAATCGGGAGGAGCAAGAATGATGGAAGCTGCCATTTCCCTGATGCAGCTGGCAAAAGTGGAAGCTAAACTGACACAATTATCAGACGAAAAAATTCCTTATATCACAGTATTGACCAATCCGTCTTTTGGAGGTATTACGGCATCGTTTGGTTCGGTTGGTGATTTGGTACTGGCAGAACCTGGGGCTTTGATCGGATTTGCCGGGCCGCGTGTCATCAAAGAAACGATAGGGAGGGATTTACCGGAAGGTTTTCAGACATCCGAATTCCTTTTGGAAAAAGGATTTATAGATATGATTGTACATCGTAAAATGCTTAAAAAACAACTGACGGATTCTATAAATATGCTAATGCCCGAAACAAAATCAAAAAAATAAATAAATAATTCTGAAAAATGAAAGGATTGTTTATATTTGCATCCCGTTTGCGAGAATAGCTCAGCTGGTAGAGCACGACCTTGCCAAGGTCGGGGTCGCGGGTTCGAGTCCCGTTTCTCGCTCAAATTGAAATAATTAAAGTACCTAAGCCCTGGTGGTGGAATTGGTAGACACGCAGGACTTAAAATCCTGTGCTCATTAGAGCGTGCGGGTTCAAGTCCCGCCTGGGGTACTTTAAAAGCTAACATGTTAATTTAAAACATGTTAGCTTTTTTGTTTTCAATCTAACCCTGATTTTACTTTTATACAAGCCTTTATTTCTTTTAATATTCTTCATCAGTTCAGATTAAAAATTTAAAATCCATTCTTTTTTCTAAATTTATTTTTGGTCACTAAAATTTAAGGTTAGGGTTTATGAGAAGTTTTATACTTTCCTGCATTATTGGGTTTCCGCTTTTGCTCAACAAGGTAATGAGGAACTAAATAAGAGATTGGGAAAGGCGAAAAATACAACAGATAGTTCTCCGATTATCAGAGTTTATAATGGAAACAGGTGCCGGTAATCCAGATAAGCTTCTCCAACAATCAAAAAATCTTTTAAAGAAAGAATCTGAATCCGGGAAATAATCACATTTAAAATATATGAAAAATCAGGATTTCCGGGTCAATGTAATTCATTATGGATTTTAGTGAACTGCAAAGCGTTTATTATGGCGGCTGTTGAAGCCGTGTTGTTGAAATAGATATAAGCTTCCTTAAAGCCTTGGCTGCTCACTTCCTGATAAAGAGCTGCAATTTCTTCTTTGGTATATTCTGAATAAAACAATTCTGGGTTACCGTGCATACGAACGTACCCTATTGATGTAGTCTGTTGAATTGAGGTAGGCAGTTTAGGATAATTAACATTGCAGAAGGTTATATTATTTTCTCTAAGTTCTTTTATCACATCTGCCCGCCACCAGCTTCCATGTCTGAATTCAACGACATTTTTAAAGTTTGGGTCAATCGCACCAATAATTAACTTTAATCTCTCCGGGCTGAAGTTAAAACTTGGTGGCAGCTGCCACAGAATGCAGGCTAATTTATTTTTAAATCCCTCACTGCTTACCAAATAAAATTCAGCTATTTCTTCTTCACAATCTTTCAGTTTTTT
>CAZKOC010000145.1:0-5562 GCA_964554275.1 uncultured Weeksellaceae bacterium | reverse complement strand
TGGTATTCTAAAAAATCAAAAAGTCTTGATATTTCCATATATAATTCTATATAGCTGACAAATTACTAATATTTTGTGACAAATTCAATATTTATTGATGATAAATTAATCTTCCTCGTAAGAATCCATTTCACGGTCAAAAAATTGATAAGCCTGTTCAAGCAGTTCAGCAATTTCGGTCTCTAGTTCTACATCCGATTCTTCTTCAAGAGCATCATACCATTCGATCTCTTCTGTTTCCACATCCAATAAAAATCTTGGAAAATCTGTATGTAAGATGTATATTTTATCGGGAAATTCGGAATTGTCCGCAATTAAAAATTTAGCTGTTTCCATGTATTAATTTTTTGGTTTGTTTATGATATCGTAAAAGTAGCAATATTGCTGATATAGTCAAACCAAATCCCAAGCCAATCCACATTCCAAACGCACGCATCTCAAAATATACGGCAAGTGTTATTCCAAGTGGGAGTGCGATTATCCAGTAAGAAACAAACGTTATGATTGAAGGGATTTTCACATCCTGCATCCCTCTCAAAGCGCCCAAAACAACTAATTGGATGCCGTCTGATAGTTGAAAAAAAGCAGCAACAATCAATAATTTCGCGGCTAAAAAGATCACAGCTTTATTGTTCAAATAAAATGTTGGAAGCTCATAACGGAATGCGATCATCAAAATGCCACAAAGAAGCATAAATATGGTTACCATAACGATAGCGGACCAACCTGCATCACGCAATGTCTTATAATCTTTTAGCCCTAATTGATTGCCAACCCTCACGGTCGCAGCAACTCCCAGTCCCATACACATCATAAATGTTGTGGAGGCCAGACTGATGGCAATTTGGTGTGCTGCCAGATTGGTTTTTGCCAATTGTTGTTCCGCCAATTCCTGAGAAAATGCATATCCGCAAACAAATGCGGCCCCCGCAAACGCACTAATTTCAAAAAATGAGGTCATTGCAGTGGGCACACCCATGTTGACGATTTTTTTGAAGATATTTTTGTTGAACTCTTTGAATGAAACTTCTTTTAAATAAGTTTTTGTTTTTTTAAAGAACATTAAAGTTATTACTAAACTAACCAACATAGCAATTCTTGCACAGAAGGTCCCCCAACCGGCTCCTTCAACTTCCAGTCGTGGAAACCCCCAATGGCCGTAAATCCAGCCGTAATTCAGAACAATATTGACAATGTTGCCAATAATTGTAGCGACTGTTACGGGAATAGTAAGCGAAAGCCCTTCTGAAAATTGTCTGAAAGACTGGAAAATCATAATAGGAATCATTGACCATGCCATGATTGAAAGGAATGGAATCGCTTTTTCAATCACATCATGTGGTTGTCCCAAATAATGTAGCAATGGTGTAATTGATTCCAAAATAGCAAGTAATACAATCGCCAAAACCATATTGAGAACCAATCCGTGTGAAAAGATTTTTGCTGCACGGGATTTGTTATTTTTAGCGTCAGCGGCAGCAATCAATGGCGACATGGCAAAGCTGAATCCGAAAGCAACAACCAGGGCAGTAATAAACACGGCATTTCCCAGAGAAACAGCTCCCAATGCTACTTTTCCTATTTGTTCATCTTTTATGTAATCATATTTTCCACCCAGCCCGCCGACCATAAAATTATCGACCAGATTGACCATAATTTGTCCGGCTTGGGTAATCATAACAGGTACGGCAAGTGTCAGGTTTCTCCTGAGGTGTTCTTTATAAGTCACGGTATTTTATTGAATTAAAAATTTTATGATAGGGACAAAAAAAATCCTCCAAAAACTTGAAGGATTCTCTTTATTGGAGTATAATTGAATTATTCCTTCGATTTAGCCGAGGCTGCTTGTGTTGTATTTCCATCACCTTCGACCACTCCTTTGATTCTGAAAATCTTTCTTCCTTCAGTTATAGCATTGGAGCTAATGGTTACTGTTTTGTTGAATGCACCTGCTTTGGTAGTAGTTGTGTATTCAACCGTCATGTCTGCCGACTTACCGGGAGCAATGGGATCTTTAGGGTATTTTGGTACTGTACATCCGCATGATGCTTTGGCACTTGAAATGATAAGAGGCTTATCGCCTGTATTTTTCACCTGGATTGTCGCAACAGCTTTACCACCATTTTTTATGTTTCCTAAATCAACAGTTGATTCACTTAACTCAATTTCCTGTGCTGATAGGAATCCAAGTCCTACAAAAGCAAAAGCACCTATAAAAAGTAATTTTTTCATTTGACTATAAAAATTTTATTAAACAAATTTAGAAATAAAATCTATATAAAGTAGATTCTAATCTTAAATTTGCAATCTGACACAAAAAATATACCAATTCAAAAATGGAATTACAGACAAAATACAATCCGAAAGAAGTTGAAAGCAAATGGTACGCCTATTGGATGAAGAATGATTACTTCACATCTAAACCCAATGAAAAAAAGGCTTACACAATTGTAATTCCTCCGCCAAACGTAACGGGTGTTCTTCACATGGGACATATGCTCAATAATACCATTCAGGATGTTTTGATCCGGCGTGCACGAATGAAAGGATTTAATGCCTGTTGGGTTCCGGGAACGGATCATGCTTCTATCGCTACCGAAGCAAAGGTCGTTGCGAAACTCAAAGAAGAAGGAATTTCAAAATTTGAAATCGGAAGAGAAAAATTCTTGGAACATGCCTGGGAATGGACACACAAACACGGTGGTATCATTCTGGAACAATTAAAAACCCTGGGTTGTTCCTGTGACTGGTCAAGAACCAAATTCACTATGGATGAAGATCTGTCGGAATCTGTGACAAAAGTTTTTGTGGATTTGTACAACAAAGGTTTGGTTTACCGTGGTTACCGAATGGTCAATTGGGATCCGGAGGCTAAAACCAATATCTCTGACGAAGAGGTTATTTACAAAGAAAAACAAGGAAAATTATACTTTTTAAAATATTTAATAGAAACTTCAATAGGCTCACCCTCAGATGATTATATCGTCGTTGCGACAACACGTCCTGAAACTATTTTTGGTGATACGGCAGTTTGTATTAATCCGAATGATGAACGTTATTCATTCTTAAAAGGAAAAAGAGTACTTGTCCCGATTGCAAATCGTTCCATTCCGATTATTGAAGACGAATATGTAGATATTGAATTTGGAACGGGATGCCTGAAAGTTACGCCTGCTCACGATTTAAACGATTACGAATTAGGAAAAAAGCATAATCTGGAAATCATAGACGCCATTAATGATGACGCGACTTTGAATGATTTTGCTTTGCATTATTCAGGAAAAGATCGGTTCAAAGTCCGAAAAGAAATTGAAATTGAGCTTGAACAAAAAGGATTATTGGAGAAAGTTGAGAATTACAATAATAAAGTCGGAACTTCTGAAAGGACCGGAGCCGTAATCGAACCAAAACTTTCAGTTCAGTGGTTTTTGAAAATGAAAGAACTTTCAAGACCGGCTTTGGAAAATGTGATGAATGATACGATTCAGTTTCATCCTTCCAAATTCAAAAATACATATAAACACTGGATGGAAAATGTTCATGACTGGAACATTTCCCGTCAATTATGGTGGGGGCATCAGATTCCGGCATTTTATTATGGGGAAGGACAAGAGGATTTCGTAGTTGCTTTGAACAAACAAGAAGCGCTGGAAATCATAGAAAGAGAAAGAAATTTACATTTAACCGAAGAAGATTTAAGACAAGATGAAGATGCTTTGGATACCTGGTTTTCTTCTTGGTTGTGGCCGATTTCTGTATTCAATGGGATTAATGAACCGAATAATGAAGAAATCAATTATTACTATCCGACACAGGATTTGGTAACGGCCCCTGAAATTATGTTTTTCTGGGTGGCCAGAATGATCATTGCCGGGTATGAATACAGAAATGAGTTTCCGTTTAAAAACGTTTACTACACCGGGATTGTTAGAGATAAGCAAGGTAGGAAAATGTCCAAATCCTTAGGGAATTCCCCCGATCCTATCGAACTGATGCAGCAATACGGTGCAGATGGCGTACGTGTAGGAATGCTGCTTTCTTCGCCTGCAGGCAACGATTTGCCGTTTGACGAGGATTTATGTGTTCAGGGAAGAAATTTTGCCAATAAAATATGGAACGCGTTTCGACTCATCAAAGGTTGGGAAGTCGATGAAAATCTTGAAATGCCCGAGGCTTCTGAATTTGCAACGCAGTGGTTTGATGTGAAATTCAATTCAACTTTGGAAGAAATAGAGTCCAATTATGATAAATACCGGATTTCAGACGTTTTGATGAGTGTTTACAAACTGATTTGGGATGATTTTTGTTCATGGTATCTGGAAGCAATTAAACCCGAATTCGGAAAACCGATTGATAAGAAAACGTATGATTTGACGATCCGGTATCTGGAAAAATGTTTGAAAGTTCTTCATCCGTTTATGCCCTTCCTGACTGAGGAAATCTGGCAGTTAATTGAAGAAAGAACTTCTGAAAATGCTTTGATTGTAGCGGAATATCCGGAAGTTGAATTTTATTCGGATGACATTTTGAAACAGTTTGGTTTTACTTCCGAAACAGTTTCGGGAATTAGATCAATTCGCAATGAAAAAGGAATTTCACCTAAAGAAACGTTGGAACTATTTACAGTCGAATTTTCTCAAAATGAATTAAATCAAAACCTGGTTAAGAAATTAGGAAATGTTACTTTACAATTTTCTAATCAATTCCCGGATAAAGGATTTACGTTCCGTGTCGGGACTTTTGAATTCATGATCCCGATGAGCGAAAACATTGATATGGAAGCCGAACGTGAAAAACTGGAAAAGGAAAAGGAATATTTACAAGGATTTCTAAATTCTGTTCGCAAAAAACTAACCAACGAGAAATTTGTTTCGGGCGCTCCCGAAGCCGTTGTCAATGCTGAAAAGAAAAAGGAATCAGATACGTTGGAGAAAATCGCGCAGATTGATGAGCAGTTGAAAAGCCTATGATTTTATCGTGGGCTGAATTTATTCCAAAAGTTCCATCTAAATTTATTTCAATAAAATTCAAAGATGCTTTTAGAAAAGGATAAATCAAATATTATTCATGAGATTGAGCAAATTCTCGGATTGATTTTTCTTGAAAATTCGGCATCGGGAAATCTTTGTTACGTTGGCAATAATGGAGATTTGCAGGATGACTTCAGGCAATTTTTTACCGAGCGGGATTTGTTTTATTTTGCGAAATCATTTAATCAAAGTGAAATTAAAATTCCGGAAGACAGAATTCAATTTTGGAAACTGGTCAAAAAAGGAAAAGAAAATGATTAAAGTTTTATCAGGCTTTCATTAATCAATTCACTCACTTTTTTAGCTTTCTGCATTACCATGATATGTGTTCCGCCTTCAATTTTTTCTGCGTTTTGAATTTTTGAAAAAGGAAAAACAACATCTCTGTTACCGTGGAGATGAATAAATTTGCCCATTTCTACATGATTTTTCCAATTTACGATTTGGTCAATAGACCATTTGAGATATTGTGGGTCGCGGTATTCAAAAAAATCGTTTATATCAGGCATTTTGGAATTGTACAGTTTACGAA
>CAZKOC010000144.1:0-5589 GCA_964554275.1 uncultured Weeksellaceae bacterium | reverse complement strand
CAAACATTGCGAATTTCAGATGAATTGTTTTTCTTTGCAAATCTAATTTTTGAAACAACATATAAAGAATATGAACAAGGGTAGGATTTTAGCAATTCTTTTAGTAACATTTTCGATTTCCGTATTGACCAGTTGCGGCGGTGGCGGTAGCGGCAGAAAGAAAGGTGGCGGAACCAAAAATTTCACCAGCACGACCGGCTGGAAGCCTAACAGTCAACAAGGTTGGTTTTTCTCCGGAAAGAAAAAACCAAATGTAAAAGCGTGGCCGGGAATGGTATATATAGAAGGTGGTTCATTTACCATGGGGCTTGTAAAAGATGATGTAATGCACGATTGGAACAATACGCCAAAACGTATGCAGGTTCGTTCATTCTTCCTGGGAGAAACCGAAATTACCAATTACCATTACAGAGAATACCTGACTTGGTTAAAAGTTGTGTTTCCCCCGGAAGAAGCACAGTACAAACACATCTACGAAGGTTCTTTACCGAATCCTGAAGTTTTCAACAACAAACTTTCAAGGAATGATTTCGACAATGAAACTTATTTATTTTCGCCTGAATTCAGTTATTACCCCGTTGTTGGAGTTACCTGGCTGCAAGCCAGCAACTACTGTGACTGGTTGACGGACAGGGCAAATGAAAAAGCATTGATGGATAAAGGAATCTTAGGAAAAGATTATTATACCAATGAAGAATATAACTATGGTTCCAAGTATTTCGATGCAGAATCATATAAAAATAATGACAGTAATGTAAGCGAAGCGATAGATACAACCAGGCTTGCTAAACAAACGATGATCAAATCCACAAACTCAAGGATTCAGAAAGCCAACCGTTCCACAACCGCATTGGAAGTTTCGCCATTCAGATTGCCTACCGAAGCGGAATGGGAATACGCGGCACTTGCTTTGCCCGCAGACAGAGAATATAACGAATACAAAGGAAAAAGTGTTGTCCAAAATGAGTTAAGAGGAGAAAAAGGAAGAAGCCGCGGACAATACATGGCAAACTTTAAAGTAGGCCGTGGAGATTATTCCGGTATCGGTGGATACGGAAATGATGGCTCTGCCATTACAAGTGATGTCAGAAAATTCCAATCCAATGAATTCGGAGTATATGGGATGTACGGAAACGTTGCTGAATGGACCGCTGATGTTTACAGACCTATCATAGACGACGAAGCAAATGACTTCAATTATTTCCGTGGAAATGTTTACGAAACAACTATTGACAACTCTAACGGAGGATTTGAAAAAATTGAGGATAATGTTGAATTTGATACATTAAACAATGGTAGCTTAGTTTACAAATCATTGCCAGGCAAATACAAGAAAGAAATAAAAGAAAATAATACCAATTACCGTGACGGTGACGTAATGTCTTCCCTAAATCCTCGTGTAGAAGAAGAGGGTGCTTACGGAAGCAATACCATGCTGGATTCATTAGGTAATGTTATTGAAATTGCAAATGATTCTATGGGAATTGCAGGTGGTGGATATTCAGGAAGCTCTACTTCAGAAATGTACAATGCTCCTGTAAGAAAATTCTATGTAGATGAAAAAGGAAGAATCATTCTTGAAAAAGATACACAAACCCGAACTACTAACATCAGCGACGAAGTCCGTGTAGTAAAAGGAGGTTCTTGGAGAGATCCTATCTACTGGCTAGACCCGGGACAAAGAAGATTCCTTCACCAGGCAGAAGCTACGAGCTGGATCGGATTCCGTGTAGCGCAAGACTACCAAGGCTCATTCGAATCCAAACGTTCAAAACGAGGCACTAAATAACAAATTGACAACATAAAAAAATCCCAATCAGAAAATATTCAGGTTGGGATTTTTTATACATTTACATTTATGAATATAGAAGAACTCTATTCATTGTATCTACGCACCGGGAAGGTTTCTACCGACACACGCAATGTCCCGATAAAATCAATTTTTTTTGCACTTAAAGGGACCAATTTTAACGGCAATGAATTTGCCAAACAGGCAATCGGTTCAGGCGCTTCTTTTGCAATTGTTGATGAAAAGCAATATGAGGATGAAAGTAATTATATTTATTACGTAGAAGATTGCCTCTATGCTTTACAAAAATTAGCGCAGTATCATCGCTCTATGCTAAAAATCCCAATTATCGGGCTTACAGGAAGTAATGGTAAAACAACTACAAAAGAACTCATCACCTGTGTCCTCAGCCAAAAATATAATGTATTGGCTACAAAGGGAAATCTAAACAACCATATAGGAGTTCCTCTGACGCTTCTGTCTATAAATCAAACCCATGAAATTGCGGTTGTAGAAATGGGAGCCAATCACCAAAAAGAAATTGAATTTCTTTGTGAAATAGCCCAACCCGATTTCGGTTATATTACCAATTTCGGAAAAGCGCATTTAGAAGGTTTTGGTGGAATAGAAGGTGTCATAAAAGGAAAGTCCGAACTTTATTCTTACCTCAGAGAAAACAACAAATCTGCTTTTGTAAATGCCGATGATCCACTACAAATAGAGCTGACAGGAAATCTGAATCGAATCACATTCGGGACAAAAGACAATGTGGATTATCAATTTCAGGTTAATGAAAATGAGATCGGAAACTGCCCTGAAATTAGGCATTACGGAACTTCTTTCCAATCAAAATTAATAGGAAACTATAATGTTCACAATGTTGCAGCAGCCATAGCGGTAGGGCTCAAGTTTGAAGTTCCTTTAAAAAATATAAAAACGGGAATCGAAAGCTACAAGGCTGACAACAATCGCTCACAAGTGATGAATCTAAATAACAAACTGATTATTCTCGATGCATACAATGCAAACCCCAGCAGCATGGAAGCCGCATTGCTTAATTTCTCAAAACTTAAGGGAGAAAAGGCCGTTATTCTCGGAGATATGTTTGAATTAGGAAACGAGTCATTGCAAGAGCATCAACGTATAGCTGAACTTGTTCAGGCACTTGAATTTGAAAATGTTTTCCTTGTCGGAAATCACTTTAGTCAGATAAATTTGGACAAAACCAAAAAGTTCATTAAATTCGAAACAAGAGAACTTGCAGAAAAATATTTTCAGGAATCACCCGTTCAAGAAAAAACAATTCTGATTAAAGGTTCAAGAGGAATGGCTTTAGAAAAGATTTTAGATTTTATGTAAGGCCAAAAAAGGTCTAATTAAAATTTCAACCGATGCTGCGATTTGCATGGATGTTCTCCATTCTGTTTTATTCATTTAATATTGATTCCGATTATTTGGAATGGTCGGAAGATAACCCTCTTCAATTTTCAGATTTCAAAGGAGTTGTTCCAGCCGGTACTTCCGGTAAAGTAAATTTATCTACCATCATTAGCTATCAGACAAAACAAATTCAGGGCTCCCCACCTGAAATTACCATTTATAACAGAATGGATAGAAATAATTCATGGATTGCTGTGCAAAAACAAGAAGTGCTCCACATACAGCAAATCCATTTTAATACTTCTGAATTATATGCCCGGAAAATCAGGAAAGAAATAAAAAAGATGAATGATAATAAGGTTGTAGAAAAAGAAAAATATGCAGAAATGATAAAAAAACATACTTCTACTCTTCATAAAATTCAAAAGTCAAAAAAAATGCTTTTGGAAGACCAGCCATATCTGATAAAATTGAATGAAAAGGAAATAACAGATTCTCTGAATCTTTATAAAGATTTCACAAAATAAAAGCAACTCAAAATGAGCTGCTTTTTATAAGTATTCTGTTAATTCAAGTCAACTTACATATCGTCGATATCTAAATCAGAATCAATATCCAGTTCATCAAAAGCAGATTCATCATCAGTGTCTGCAGACAATATCTCTTCATCATCTTCTAAACTGATAACATCTAATGATTTCTTAGGTGCTTTCAGAGGCACAATCCCGTAACGATAAACCGTCAGAGGATAGTTTAAAACCGCTTTCTTTTCTTCGATAGCCATCACCTCTACAAAGAAAGTCCACATTTCCATATAATCATAAACAAAGATCATCCGGGAACCAACCTGAGGAAAAGCTTCATGTATATAAAAATCTGCCATCGTTTCATCTGAATCTTCGTCCATGCTTTCCAGCGGGATTTCTCTTCCTTGATTCCACTGCTCATCTGATTCATAAAAAGATGCCAACTCTTCACCTTGTAGGCTAAATGCACTCATGATGCCTTTATAAAGCGTGAACAAGGTTTGTTTATCTCTAATTTCGATGTCTCTGAAAACATCATCTTTTGTGTCTAAAATGACGCGAATTTTGTAAATCACTTTTCCTTAAATTTTGGTGTCAAATATAATTTTTTTCCTAATTCCAGCATATACTTTGAAGCAGATTCATGATTATTTTCTATTTCGCCTTCTAAAATTGCTTCTTTAATTGCATTTTTTATAACTCCTATCTCCTTACAAGGCTTTAAATCAAAAACTTGCATTATTTCTTCTCCGGTAACAGGCGGTTGAAAATTTCTTACCTTGTCCCGTTCTTCTACTTCTTTTATTTTTTCTTCTACCAATACAAAATTCTTTTTGAAACGTTGCTGTTTCTTTTCATTTTTGGTGGTTATATCTGCTTTACAAAGTGTTATGAGGTCTTCAAAATCCTCTCCGGCTTCAAACAACAATCTTCTCAAAGCAGAATCAGTAACATTTTCATCAATTAAAGAAATTGGTCTTGAACTTAATTTTACAATTTTCTGAACATACTTCATAGGTTGGTTCATTGGTAATTTCAGTCTCTTGAATAATTTGAGGACCATTTTTGAACCTACAAATTCATGCGAATGAAAAGTCCAACCGATTTGTTTGTCGTATCTTTTAGTCGGAGCTTTCCCTATGTCATGCAGCAAAGCCGCCCAACGCAACCAAATATTTTCTGTATTGGGAGCAATATTATCCACGACTTCCAATGTATGGTAAAAATTATCTTTATGTGTCTGGCCTTCTACTTCTTCAATTCCTTTCAGAGCAGTTAATTCAGGTAAAATATATTGCATCATACCGGCATCATCCAATAATTTAAGCCCTATGGACGGTTTATTGGTCATCATAATTTTTTGGAATTCGGCCATGACCCGTTCCTTGGAAACGATTTCAATTCTATCCGCATTTTTCTGGATGGAACTGAAAGATTTTTCCTCAATTTCAAAATTCAGCTGCGCTGCAAAACGGATGGCGCGCATCATCCGTAACGGATCATCGGAATATGTAACGTCTGGTTCAAGCGGTGTGCGGATAATTTTATTCTCTAAATCCTGAATCCCGTCAAAGGGATCGATCAGCTCTCCGTAATTATTTTGATTTAAAGAGATTGCCAGCGCATTGATGGTAAAATCACGTCTTTTCTGGTCATCGTCCAGAGTTCCGTTTTCCACAAAAGGTTTTCGGCTGTCTTCGGAATAGCTTTCTTTTCTTGCCCCGACAAATTCCAAATCCATCCCTTCCCATTTGAACATGGCCGTCCCAAATCTTTTAAACACAGATAATTTAGAAGCTTTCAGCGTCTTTGAATGCACATTTACGGCCAGCTCTATCCCACTCCCGACAGTTACAAAATCTATGTCCTTTTTATTATTTCTTTCCAACAGAA
>CAZKOC010000143.1:2872-5628 GCA_964554275.1 uncultured Weeksellaceae bacterium | reverse complement strand
TGACGGCCACAGTACCCGAAGAAGGTGATTTCATTTTTGCAATGATGACTTGTGGAACCGTTACATTTATGTTCCAGACTTTTGAAAGTTTGGGAGATGAGCTACCCGTTATTTCAAGGCAAAACGGAGGTTCTCTTCTTTTGTATATTCAAATCGATGAAATCCGAAAATTTTTCGATGAAATCAAAGACAGTGTGAAAGTAGTAAAAGAGCTTGAAAAAACATTTTACGGTGCTACCGAATTTTCCATTGAAGACATCAACGGCTACTTGCTCACTTTTGCCGAAGATGAAGAATAAAAAAATATCCAAAAACTTTAACAATTCGCGTATCAAATTTGGAACACCTTTTGTTAATGAAATATTAATTTTTTAACAATTCATTAACTTAATATTTTTTCAAATTCTATGCGTAAAACTTCTTTTTCCGTAGCTGCTTTTGTGGTTATCTGCAGCTTACTTTTAAATGTTGGATGTCAAAATGAAAGTAAAGAAAAACCTCTTCAAGCCAAAAAGATAACATTTACTATAACGGAAAAAGATACGGCCCGGACGGAAACTAAAGAAAAAATAAAGCCAACTAAATCAGACAAAAAATATCTATATCTCACATTTGACGACGGTCCCAACAAAGGAACTCAGAATGTCATCAAATCGCTGCAAAAAGAAAATGCTCCGGCTACCTTATTTTTGGTGGGTGAACACATTTACGGAAGCAAAGCACAATTGAAGGACTTCGAGTTGATCCTAAATGACACGCTGTTCCAGATAGCCAATCACAGTTTTTCACATGCCAATAATCAATTTGCCAAATATTACAAAGATTCGGTTGGTGTTTTGAAGGATTTCAACCGGATGAACGATAGCCTGAACCGCAAATTACTTATCGCCAGAACGCCCGGCAGAAACATTTGGAGAATTGATTCCCTGAAAGTTACCGATTTAAAATCCAGCGAGGATTGTGCTGATTATTTAGCAAAAAATGAATACAAGTTGGTCGGATGGGATTTGGAATGGAAATGTACAAATGAAAGCAAGATCAAAGAAACCGGTGAAGAAATGATGAACCTGATTGATACCGCATTTGAAAAGCAAAAAATGCAAACCCAAAATCATTTGGTTTTACTTACGCATGACCAGTATTTCCAGGATTCATTAAGCATTGCTGAACTGGACAAATTTCTTCAAACATTGAAAAACCGGGAAGATATTGTCCTGAAAAAAATCAAAGATTATCCGGGGATTGGAACCGAAGTGAACTGAAAAAAAAAAACCTTGTCAAAGTTCCAAACCTTGACAAGATTATTATGATTTTAAATCTTATTTGTTTCCTTTAGCATAATCCGCTAAAAATTGCGCCAAACCACTATCGGTCAAAGGATGTTTCAACAATGCGGTAATTGCGCTCAGAGGGGAAGTTATCACATCTGCTCCGATTTTAGCGCAGTTGATGATATGCATAGGATGACGGACAGAGGCCGCAAGAATTTCTGTATCATAAAGATAATTATCATAAATCACACGAATGTCCTGAATCAAATCCAAACCATCGGTACTCACATCGTCCAGCCTTCCGATAAAAGGCGAAACATATGTCGCTCCCGCTTTGGCAGCCAGGAGTGCCTGTCCTGCAGAAAATACTAGAGTACAATTTGTTCTGATCCCGTTTTTTGTAAAGTACGAAATCGCTTTCACACCATCTTTTATCATCGGGACTTTCACTACGATTTTATCATCTAATTTTGCTAATTCATTGCCCTCTTTTACCATACCGTCAAAATCGGTAGAAATCACTTCTGCGCTCACATCACCGTCAACTATGTCACAAATTGCTTTGTAGTGATTGATGATGTTTTTCTTTCCCGTAATTCCTTCTTTCGCCATGAGAGACGGATTGGTAGTTACGCCATCTAAAATCCCCAGATCCTGGGCTTCCTTGATATCATTTAAGTTTGCGGTATCAATAAAAAATTTCATCAGTATGTTTTTATTTATAATTTGTTCGTGTAAAATTACATCGAATTAAATGGATGGAAAGAATTTTCTCAAATGATTTTTTAACAAATTAAATCAAAAAGTTCATTGTATAAATGAAAGTCCTTTTGGATTTTGAATCTGTCAAAGTCTTTTTATCTATATTTGGTACAACTTATAAAATAAAATTCATGAAGAATTATATAGTTATCTTGTTATTATCCTCATTTTCAATAACAAACGCACAACAAATAAGCGATTATAAATACATAATTATTCCCGAAAAATTCTCGGACTTCAAAAAAGAGAATGAATACCAGTTGAATTTTTATCTCAGAAACCTGCTCACCAAAAAAAACTATGAAATTTTATCTGAGAACAAAGAGAGCTGGCCGGCAGAAGTTAAAGCCAACCTATGTTTGGCTCTGACTGCTGATGCTGTGCGGGAGGCAAGTTTCAGGAAAAATATAGTTATTCTTAATTTCACCGATTGCAGCGGACAAAACATAAAAACTTCCAAAGGAGTATCGAGCATTAAAGAATACGACAAGGGATATCAGGACGCGATAAAATTGGCTGCTGAAAGCATCAGATCATCCAATCCACAAGACATAACAATCGAAATCAAACCAAAAGAGGAGGTTAAACCGGAAGGAAATATCTCAAATGACAGTTATATCACCAGCGGATCTGAATTTCAAAATAACGGATTATCCTTCATGCTTACTGAACTCAAAGATGGTTCATTTATGCTGATTCAAAAAGATAGTTCAGCCAGAATTG
>CAZKOC010000143.1:0-2772 GCA_964554275.1 uncultured Weeksellaceae bacterium | reverse complement strand
GAACTCAAAGATGGTTCATTTATGCTGATTCAAAAAGATAGTTCAGCCAGAATTGGCCAATTATTTCCTGCAGCCAAAAGTGGAGTTTACCATGTAAAGATTTTTGATTCCATAGGGAGTTATGAAACAATTGGTTATTATGATGGCAATTCAATAGAAATCGAATATATGATTTCCGCAGATAAATGGAATTTGACCCGTTTTAATAAAATAAAATAAGTCCACTATGAATAACATTTCATCCCCGCTTTCCGTACTATTGATTTTAAGTACATTTGCTTCCTTAAATTCGCAAACCATGCAAGCACCTAAAGCAAAGAAGATCGAAAAGAAATTAGAAATACATGGCGATGTCCGTATTGATGATTATTATTGGTTAAATGACCGTGAAAATCCGGAAGTCATCAAATACCTCAAAGAAGAAAATGCATATACCAAAGACCGGCTCGCAGATACGGAAGCGTTTCAAAAGTCGCTTTTTGAAGAAATGAAAGGAAGAATTAAGGAAGATGACGAGTCTGTTCCTTATAAATACAATGGCTACTGGTACTCCACCCGTTATGAAAAAGGGGGAGAATATCCAATTCATTCCAGAAGAAAAGAAAGTTTAGACAATAAAGAAGAGATCCTTTTCAATGTGAATGAAATGGCAAAAGGATTCAGTTATTATAATTTGAATGGTTTAAATGTAAGTGAAGACAACCGTTTAGCCGCATTCGGGCAGGATACTTTGAGCCGAAGGATTTATACCATTCAGATTAAAGATTTAAGCACTGGAAAGCTTTTATCCGATAAATTGGAAAACACGACCGGTGGTTCTGTTTGGGCGGCTGATAACAAAACATTGTTTTATACCCGAAAAGATGAAACACTTCGTGCTTACCAAATCTGGAAGCATATTTTGGGGACGCCACAAAGCGAAGACAAATTGGTTTTTGAAGAAAAAGACGATACTTTTAACACTTTTGTTTACAAGTCAAAATCAAAAAAATACATCATCATCGGTTGTGGGAGTACTGTTTCTAACGAATATCGTTTCATTCCTGCAAATGAACCAAATGCCGAATGGAAAATCATTCAGCCAAGAGAAAGAGATTTGGAATACAGCATTGAACATTATGGAGATGATTTTTACATTTTAACCAATAAAGACAAAGCCACTAATTTCAAACTGATGAAAACGCCGGTTTCCAAAACCGAAAAGGCAAATTGGATAGATGTCATTCCACACAGAGCTGATGTTTTTTTGGAAAACTTTGAGATTTTTAATGATTACCTGGTATTGGAAGAGCGATCAAATGGTTTAATTCAGATGAATATCAGAAGCTGGGACGGTAAGATTAATTACAACCTTCCTTTCAAAGAAGAAGTTTTTACTGCCTATATTTCTACTAATCTGGATTTCGATACAGACATCCTGCGTTACGGTTATACTTCTATGACCACACCAAATTCTATTATTGATTTCAATATGAAGACCAAAACATCTGAAATCAAAAAAGAACAGCCGGTTTTGGGGAATTTCAATAAGGAGAATTACATTACGAAAAGAATTTGGGTAACAGCACGTGACGGCAAAAAAGTTCCGGTTTCCGTAGTTTACAGGAAAGATACAAAGCTAAATGCCGATACTCCGCTCCTGCTCTACGCTTATGGTTCGTATGGTGCAACGATGGATGCCTATTTCAGTTCTACCCGTTTGACGTTGTTAGACAGGGGTTTTGTGTACGCGATTGCACACATCCGTGGCGGGCAGGAATTAGGACGTCCGTGGTATGAAGACGGAAAAATGCTCACCAAGAAAAATACTTTCAATGATTATGTAGATGTTTCTAAATATCTGATTCAGGAAAATTATACATCTGCCAAACATTTGTATGCAATGGGTGGCTCCGCCGGCGGATTGCTTATGGGTGCTGTCATCAACCAGGCTCCGGAACTCTATAATGGAGTTGTGGCTCAGGTTCCTTTTGTGGATGTGGTTACAACCATGTTGGACGATTCCATTCCACTAACTACGGGTGAATATGACGAATGGGGAAATCCGAATGAAAAGGTTTATTATGATTACATGAAATCTTATTCTCCCTATGACAATGTGGAAAAGAAGAATTACCCTAATATGCTGATAACAACCGGATTGCACGATTCTCAGGTTCAATATTGGGAACCTGCAAAATGGGTAGCCAAACTGCGCGAGTTAAAAACCGATGATAATTTGCTTTTGCTCGAAACAAACATGGAAGCCGGACACGGAGGTGCTTCCGGAAGGTTTGAAGCTTTGAAAGAAATAGCCTTGGAATATGCTTTTATATTTAAACTCGAAGGAATTACGGAGTAAATTATTTAGAGATTAGATACAAGACTTTAACTCAAAAACTCTTGGTACTTGTGTCTTGATTCTTACTAAATTTGGAATCCAAACTTATAAAGAAAAAATGGCTTCAGGGATATTTGCGGTTTTGGATGATATAGCGGCATTGATGGATGATGTCGCGGTAGCTAGTAAAGTAGCGACCAAAAAAACCGCCGGAATTTTGGGAGACGATTTGGCTGTCAATGCCGAAAAAGCAACCGGATTTCTCTCTTCACGCGAAATCCCGGTTTTATGGGCCATTACAAAAGGATCGTTTCTCAACAAACTTATCATTGTTCCGGCTGCATTGCTGCTCAATGCCTTTCTCCCGATTGCCATCAAAATTGCCTTGATTTTGGGTGGGCTTTACCTGGCTTACGAAGGTGTGGAGAAAATCATTCATTATCTTTTTCATC
>CAZKOC010000142.1:0-5678 GCA_964554275.1 uncultured Weeksellaceae bacterium | reverse complement strand
TTTAGAAAAGTTAAAAAGTTTTAACAATGAAAATTATCATTGAATTCCGCTCTGACATTAGTTTAGATTAATTCTTAATAAAAAACTCTGAATATTAATATAGAATAATCAGAGTTTTTTATAATTAATTTTTAAAAAAATTACTTTCTGGTCATAGTCATAACTACATTGCCCATTGCCGGTAAGACCTGTACAATCTTTTCGGCTATTTTTGTTTTGGGATTGATCCACAAAGTAGTTTTGTCAGCAGGATTCTCAACTGAGATAACCTCTACCTTCAAACAATCTGCATTATTTACTGTTTCGGTTCCATTTACTTTCAATACTACTTGCTTTGATTTGGCCGACATGGCATCCGGAACCAAATAAGAAAGTGTATACCCTTCTTTCAACGGCAAACCTGCCACTACCAAGTCGTATCCGGCACCGTCGCTCAAATAAGCACTGCTCATAGGGATTTCTATATTTTGTCCCATGGCGGACATGGTAACTTTATCTTTTGTAAAAGTCATAGGAATCTGTGCTCCCATTTGTTCGATGTTTCGTTTTACAGGTATAAAGTCAGAAGTGAATTCAACTTCGTCTACCGAATTTCCCATAGGACTTGTAGCTGCATCTTTTACTATCCAGTTAGCTCCCGACTTGGAAATCGTACGTGTCATTTCCATTGGGATACTTTGGCCCTGTATTTCTATCAACAAACTATAGTTTATGGTTCCCTCTTTCAAATCATTTGAAATTTTGGGTAAAATCGCAGCTGCATCTACCTTTTTGGCAGGCGTATACGTAACAGTGTTAATATCGATCGTCATTTCTTTCAAACGTTTTGCTACGTCTTCCGGCATATCTTTTTGATAACGTCCACCGATTATTTCAGAAAGAAATTTTTCTGTTTCAGCATACATTGCCATGCGGTTAACCGGTTTTGCAAATCCGTGTCCTTCGTCATCTGCCAAAATATAATCTACTTTTTTGCCTTTATCTCGAAGTGCAATTACAATTTGATCTGCTTCTGCTTGTTTTACCCTTGGGTCATTTGCACCTTGTATAATTAGCAATGGTTTTTCTATTTTATCAACACTAAAAAGCGGACTTGCTTCCGTCATTCGCTTTTTGCCTTCTTCTGTATTCGGATCTCCGGTCATTTGGTATAAAGCCGTTCTGAAGGATTCCCAATAAGCCGGAACAGATTCCAATAAGGTAAATAAATTACTTGGGCCAACGATGTCAACACCTGCCGCATACAAATCAGGTGTGAAAGCCAAACCTGCCAAGGTTGCGTATCCACCGTAACTTCCGCCCATGATGGCAATTTTATTTTTATCAGCAATTCCTTTTTCAATCAAATGTTTAACTCCCCAGGTGATATCGTCTTGCATCAATAAACCCCATTGCAGATCTCCTGCATTCAAAAAGTTCTTTCCATATCCTCCACTCGCTCTAAAGTTCGGTTGTAAAACCGCATAACCTCTGTTGGCTAAAAACTGAACTTGTGCATTATAGCCCCAATAATCTCTTGGTCCTTTGGGCCCACCATGAACCAAAACAACCACCGGAAGGTTCTTTCCATTTGAACCTACAGGTATTGTTAAATAGCCGGGAATTTCCAGTCCATCGCTACTTTTGTAAGAAATAGGTGTCATTTCTGCCAAATGTTTTTCAACTTTTTTGAGTTCAGGCCGAGGTGCATATTGGAAAACCAATTCTTTGGTTTTTGCATCAAAAAAATAAGATTCAGACGCATATTTATCTCCCCAAACAGTAATTAAAAATTTTGAATAGTCTTTTGTTGCACTTGAAAAGTCTATTTCTCTTCCCGGAAATTTACTCTGTAAGAATTTGTAGTTGGCTTCCCAAGTTTTATCTTGCCAATAATTATCCGTTTTATCTGAAGTATAAGAAGTCGAAATAATTTTTCTTGTATTCCTGTCCATGAACAAGCCACCAAAATCAACTTTCTCTTTTGGATCACTTTCTATTTTTTCCAATTTCTTGGTTTTTGGATCCATCAAGTATAAAGTCGATAAATCCAAATCTCCTTTATTGGTCACCAAATAAAATTTAGTATTGTCTTCATTCCAATTACTTATATAAGCTTGTTCAGAAACAGAAGTTTCGTAAATAGGCTTCAATTCATTTCCATCTTTGTACAAGAAATGGGTCGTTCCTTTTTCGTCTGTTTGGTATAAAATCCTTAGGTTTTCGTCCCAATCAAAGTCATAACTTGTAATTCTATCTTTGTTTTCATGAAGCATTTTTAATTCTCCGGTTGAAATTTTCAACGAATACAAATCATGCCAAGCTTTGTCACGGTCATTTAATCCAATCATCAATAAATCAGGATCTTTTTTGCTGACCATATAGATTTGAGCAGTAACTTCATTTAAAGGTGTAAGGTTTCTTGATTCCGGAACGACCTGGGTTCCTTTAGCCATGGGATCAACCGCAAAAACATTGTTGTTTTCGTCACCATCTTTGTCTTTTACGTAAAGGATGTATTTTCCGTCTTCCGTCCAGAAATAACCATAAAGCGGTCTTGAACTATCTGTCAGCGGGCGTGCTTTTTCAAAAGGTTCGTCGAACTTTTTTACCCAAATATTCATGATTCCGTTGTGTTCTTTCATAAAAGAAATCCATTTTCCATCAGGGCTTAACTGTCCACCGGAAATTTCGGGATTTCCAAAGAACAAATCTCTGTCCAACAAAGGAACTTCTTGTGCGTTTATCATTTGTAAACCAATCATTAGAATTAATAAAGAGAAGATTTTTTTCATTTAAAAAAATTTAATTTATTTTACATTCATTTTTATTTCACTTTCTCCAAAACCGAATAATAAAGTTGCTCGTACATCGGAAGAATATTTTTCTTGTCGAACTTTATGGCTTGTAGCTTCGCATTTTTCTTGAATTCTTCCAATTGCATTTCATTTTTTAACAGCATAATTGCCTTGTCGGCCATTCCTTTCACATCACCAATCGGCAGAACATATCCGGTTACGCCATCTATATTTACTTCCGGGATCCCGCCTGCGTTGGAAGAAATTACCGGAACACGAGCCGCCATCGCTTCCAGGGCAGCTAAACCAAAACTTTCTTTTTCAGAGGGCAGCAAAAATAAATCGGATGAACAAAGTACATTGTATAAATCATTTATCTTACCGAGTGCTTTTACTTTTTCAGAAATCCCTAACTGATTAATTAAATTATTAGCTTGTTCCCATTCCGGACCTTCGCCTACGATAATTAAACGAGAAGGAATTTCTTTCTGAATTTCATAAAAGACTTTCACTACGTCGTTCAGGCGTTTTACCTTTCGCAAATTGGAAACATGAATAATTACTTTTTCCTCTTTATTTGCCATCTTCTCACGACAACCGCAATCGAAACAAGAAGCAAATTGCTCATTATCTATAAAATTAGGAATAACTTCTATTTCATTTTGAATCGAAAAGAATTCATAAGTTTCCTTTTTCAAACTTTCCGAAACCGCCGTTACTTTATCGGATTGATTGATCGAGAATTCAACTGCCGGTTTATAAGCCGGATGATTCCCCACCAAGGTAATATCCGTTCCGTGAAGCGTTGTAATGACAGGTAGTTCAATTCCTTTCTCGTGCAACATTTGTTTGGCAAAATAAGCAGCATAAGCATGTGGAATTGCATAATGCACATGTAACAAATCCAATCCCTGCAATTGTGCTATATCAACAATAATTGTACTCAAAGCCAATGAATAGGGCTGGTATTCTTCAAATAAAGGATATGTTTCGACATTGACCTTATGAAAATAAATGTTGGAAAGTGTAATGTCTAATCTTGCCGGAAGGCTTGTGCTGATGAAATGGACTTCGTGGCCACGTTCTGCCAGGTCCATTCCCAATTCTGTTGCTACAATACCGCTTCCTCCATAAGTCGGATAACAGACAATTCCGATTTTCATTCGCTGAAATTTCTGCTAAGTTAATTCAAAGTCAAGAATTGATTTTATTTTTTAATTGTTAAAATTTATGATGCAAAAGTCACATCATTTTGCTACCGTTTCATTTAATCAATTCAGGGGTTTTAAAATTTGAATATGAGTATTTGGAGGGAATTTTGTAAATTTGGGTGTTGAAGGACTTATCATTTATAAATCTTACTTCAAAATAAATTTTAAGATGAATACTGAATTACAAATACAAAATAAAAAACTGGAATTAATTCAATGGTTATCAACGATTGAAGATTTGAGGGTTCTTGAAAAAATTTCCGAATTAATTACCCGTGAAAGACAAAAAGACTGGTGGAATGAAATTTCAGAAGAAGAAAAAGCCGTAATAGAGAAAGGGATTGTAGATGCCGATGCAGGGAAATTGAATCCCCATTCAAAAGCACAGAAAATTTATGGGAAATGGTTATAAAATTGTTTGGACTGATTTTGCATTAGGGGAGCTTTCCAAAACAATTGAATATCTGGAGGAAAATTTCACGGACAAAGAAATTCAAAAGTTGGCAAATGAAATTGAAAAAACGGTCATACTAATTTCCAATAACCCAACCATTTTTTCAGAATCCGAAACCAAAAAGGTTAGAAAGGTTGTAATTTTGAGGTACAATACGCTGTATTACAGGACTGTAAATAAGAATGTGGAGATTTTATCGTTCTTTTCCAACAGACAAAACCCTGACCGAAGAAAGATTAGTTAAAGAGCTTTTAAATCTTTAATAAATTCAAATCCACTTCCCCAAAACCGGGGCTTCATACAAATTCATCTGGCTGAGTAAATCTTCTATGGAATCGCTAATGAGCAACATTCCTTTGTATTCGTTTTTCAGCAGTTGTTCGTCAATCATTTTTTCGACCAATTGAATAAGTGGATTATAATACCCGTTTATATTTAAAATGCCTACCGGCTTTTTATGCAGACTCAACTGCGCCCAGGTCAGGATTTCAAACAATTCCTCCATTGTTCCGAATCCGCCGGGCAAAGCAATAAAAGCGTCGGACATTTCATGCATTCTTGCCTTGCGTTCGTGCATGGTTTTTACAGTAATTAATTCGGATAAGGAATTATGGGCAATTTCTTTAGTCTTCAGGAATTCGGGGATGATGCCGGTTACTTTTCCGTTTTGGGACAATGCACCTTCCGCTACTTTCCCCATAAGCCCGACCTGCGCGCCGCCGTAAATCAATTCGATTTGATTTTCCGCAAGGATTTTTCCTAATTCAAAAGCTGTTGCGGCATAAACCGGATTGCTCCCCATACTCGATGCACAAAATACGCAGATACTTTTCATGTTTTTAGAATTTCGAAATGCGAAGTTAGAAATTTGTTTTTTAGTTTTTCTTCTGTAGATTATGCTAAATTTCGAAAATATTAAAACCTTGCGGTTCTCTGCTTCTTTGCAGTTCTTCGCAATAAAGTTATAGCGCAAAGTTGGCAAAGATACCGTAGAGTTGCGCTAAGGTTTTTCGTTGGGTTTATCTCGCAGATTTAGCTGAACAACAAAAGTTTAATTCTACCTCACAATTGCCTCATATACTTTCTGACGGATATTTTCACGGATATTTTTATTGGCCAGGGTTTTGTTATTCACGTCAGGATTGACCCGGTTCGTCAGTATGACAAAAACCAATTGTTCATTGGGGTCGTTCCAGACCATCGTTCCCGTAAATCCGTAATGCCCATAGCTGTTTT
>CAZKOC010000141.1:0-5686 GCA_964554275.1 uncultured Weeksellaceae bacterium | reverse complement strand
GGGTACATCACCAATGAAGACTGAACTGATGCTGCCGAACGCACGGCGCTGTCTCCGGCTTCCAGTTCCTGCATGATCAGTCCGTAAGAAATCTGATCAAGACCCGCTCCTCCGTATTCTTCCGGAATGTATGGGCCTAAAGCCCCGATTGCCCCCAATTTGGGCATTAACCCCGGCAAGTCTGTATGGTTATGCGCTGCTTCATCGATTACAGGTTTGATTTCCTGGTTAACGAATTCACGAACACTTTGCTGAACAAGCTTATTTTCTTCTGTCAGTAATTCTTCTATTTTAAAATAATCTGTTGCCATCTCTTTTATTTGTTTTTTCCGTTGCAAAAGTAATTAAAAGTAGTTGATTAATCACCAATTAAAACTTCTGAAATATTCCACTTATTCAAACTTTCTCCTTGGGATTTTTCCGTTTAGAATTATCACCTGAATCCTGTGATTTCCTAATTTCGAATTTTTGGATAAAATTTCTGTAAATTTGAATTATGAAGCACTTTCTCCAAACCCCTCGCCTTATTTTAAGAGAATTCCATCCGGATGATGCTCAAAATTTCTATCAATTGAATCTCAATCCAAATGTGATTCAATTTACCGGAGATGATCCTTTTAAAAGTATTTCGGATGCGGAAGAATTCCTGAAAAATTATAACGATTATGAGCAAAACGGGTATGGCCGTTGGGCGGTAATCAATAAAGAAAATAATGAATTTTTGGGTTGGTGCGGATTAAAATTTGACGGAAAAGAAACAGACATCGGCTTTCGCTTTTTCGAAGAACACTGGAACAAAGGCTATGCAACAGAAAGCGCAAAGGCTTGTTTAGAATATGGCTTCAATGAATTGGGGTTAACCCAAATTGTAGGCCGGGCAATGAAAGGAAACATTGGTTCTCTGAAAGTTTTACAGAAAATCGGATTGAGATTTATAAAAGAAATGGAGTTTGAACTTCACCCGGGTGTTCTGTACAAAATTACCAAAGAAGAATTTCTCAATAATTAAACTGTTTTCGCGTATCAGATATTGTAGTTATTTTAACCTTACCAAGTGTTTTTATGTTCGTATTTTTGACTAAAGTTAATAAAAATGCATTCAAACGACATAAAATACTCCATACTTGATTTAGCGACAGTTGCAGAAGGAGACACTTATACCCAAAGCTTCGAGAAAAGTGTAAAAGCCGCACAGGCTGCTGAAGAATTCGGTTATGAACGCTATTGGTTTTCTGAGCATCATAATATGCCTAGTGTTATCAGTGCCTCTACTTCTCTTTTGATCGGGCATATCGCACAAGCGACAAAAACAATCAGAGTTGGTTCCGGTGGGATTATGCTGCCCAACCACACTACTCTTTCAATTGCAGAACAGTTTGGTACACTTGATGCCATGTTTCCCAATCGGATTGATTTGGGTTTGGGACGAGCACCCGGGACCGATCCGTTGACAGCAAGCATTTTACGTCGGGGTGATGAAAATTTTAATTACAATTTCGAATATCATATACAGGAATTATTTCGTTATTTCGGCATTGAAAATGCCACTTCCAAAGTTCGGGCTTTACCCGGTGAAGGAGCCAATGTTCCGGTTTATATTTTGGGTTCCAGTACCGACAGTGCCTTTTTGGCTGCAAAGTTAGGTTTACCGTATGCTTTTGCGGGACACTTTGCTCCGGGACAGTTTCGTCAAGCGATGGAAATTTACCAAACACGTTTTACTCCCAGCCAATATCTTGACAAACCACATTCTATGCTGTGTGTAAGTGTTTTTGCAGCCGAAACCGAAGACGAAGCAACATACCATTCTCTTTCCCATTTTCAGGCAATCGTTAATTTATTGACCGATCAACGAGGGGCCCTTACTTCTCCTGAAAACACACAATTGGAAAATATGAGCCCGGAGCTGCAGGCAAAAGTTCATCAGATGACTGCTTTGACTATGATTGGCAATAAAATGATTTTGAAGAAAAGCTTCAGTCAATTAATTCAGGACTTAAACCTGAATGAAATTATCGTTTATACCAACATATATGATTTTGAAGCGAAATTAAATTCTTATAAAATTACTGGTGAAGTTTTTAGTGAATTGAATTCTTGAATTTAATTTGATCGATATAAATTTTTGTGTTGTTATATTTACAGAAACAAATTAACACATGTTTCAAAAAAACAATCCAAAAGTTGTAAATGCCTGGAAGTTTTATGATTGGGCGAATTCGGTTCATTCACTCGTAATTGCATCGGCTATTTTCCCAATCTATTATGGGGCTGTAACTACAGCCCAATCAGGTGAAGCTATAAAATTTTTAGGATTTCATCCTGAATCTGCTTTCAATTTTTCTCTTGCAATTTGTTTTTTTGTAGTGATCTTACTTTCCCCTGTTTTAAGCTCGATCGCCGACACCATCGGAAATAAAAAGAAATTCCTCCGGTTTTTCTGTTATCTGGGTTCAATCAGTTGTATGGCGATGTTCTTTTTTACCGCAGATAAAATCTGGCTCGGATTATTATTGAACATTTTGGCAGGAATCGGTTACTGGGGAAGCATGGTTTTTTATAATGCTTACCTGCCCGAAATTGTTACCGAAGATAAAATCGACAAAACGTCGGCACAGGGATTTATGGTCGGATATGTAGGTTCTGTCATTTTGCTCGTCATTTGCTTGGTTTTGATCCAGGTCATCGGGCAAGATAACCCGGGGCTTTATACCCGGATAAGTTTTGTATTGGTGGGGATTTGGTGGATGGGTTGTGCCCAATATACATTCAAACATCTACCTGTCAATATTTACAATAAAAAAATTCCGAAAAAGATTTTCAAATCCAGTTTCAGAGAATTATATAAAACCTGGAAAGAGTTAAATCGAATCAAGGGCCTGCGTGTTTTTCTCGGGTCATTTTTCTTTTACAGCTTGGGAATGCAGACAATTTTCTTGATTGCCGCCTTGTTCGGACAAAAAGAAATCGGGCTGACCACCGACAAACTTATTATGACTATCCTTTTAATCCAGATTGAAGCGATTTTGGGCGCGTGGCTGTTTTCATATTTATCGGGGAAAATCGGAAACAGAAACACGTTGTTAATCGGGATTTTTATTTGGATATTTGTCTGCGTACTCGGCTATTTGATCAATAAAGAAAGTGAATCTGCGGAAATACAGTTTTACATTATGGCAGCTTTAGTAGGGTTGGTAATGGGAGGAATTCAATCGCTTTCGCGTTCTACCTATGCCAAACTTTTACCCCCGACAGAAGACCACACAACCTTTTTTAGCTTTTTTGATGTTTATGAAAAAGTAGCCTTGTGTCTTGGATTATTCATTTTTGGAACAATCATTGAACTGACTAACGGAATGAAAGTTTCCGCTTTGGCTATGGGGCTTTCATTTGCTATCAGCTTTGTGATAATGTGTTTCCTGAAAATGAGAAAAACATTGCCGGAAAATGAAATAAACTGATGTTTAATCTGAATTAAAAATGATGATTCGTAATAAATTTACGCTTGATTATTGGAAAAGTATAGCGCAAATCACGATTAAAGCCGTAAAGGGTTTTGCAGAGGACCGGTGTATGAAATTAAGCGCCTCGCTTGCTTACTATACCATATTTTCCATAGGTCCGCTGTTGTTGATTGTGATTTGGTGTATCGGATTCTTTTACGGACAACAATTGGACGGAAGTTCTGCAAAAATGGAAGTTTTTGAAGAATTAAGCGGAATTTTCGGTAGCAATGTGGCAACATTTATGCAATCTTCCATGGAAAAAATGAGCATACAAAATGATTCAAACATTGGAATCATCATTGGTATTGCCACGCTTATTTTTACATCAACTACCATTTTTGTAGACATTCAGGATTCCATCAATTCAATTTGGGGAATCAAACCTAAACCTAAAAAAGGATGGGTAAAATTGATCTTGGACCGTTTGATTTCTTTTTCCATGATTTTGGGGTTGGGATTTTTACTGATTGCTTCTTTGCTCATAAACTCAGTTATCATGTTGTTCACAAAGTATATCAACGATATCATACCGGGTATTACTGTCAACATGTTGAATTGGATCAATACCGGGATTACATTTTTGGTAATCACTACACTTTTCGGATTCATTTTCAAGGTATTGCCTGATGCCAAAGTTCGTAATAAAGACATAATCGGGGGTGCCATCTTTACTTCCATCCTATTTATGTTGGGACGTTATGGGATTTCCATGTATCTGCAATATAATGCAACGGCAAGCGCTTTCGGAGCTGCCGGGTCAGTCATCATTCTTTTGCTATGGGTTTATTATTCTGCTGCGATTTTATATTTCGGAGCGGAATTTACCAAAGAACATGCAAAATTCTTCGGAAAGGGAATTCAGCCCTCTTCTTTTGCGGTCTTAATCGCACATACCGAAATCGCCGTGAAGGGCGGAAAAGATACGGAGGTAAAGCCGGGAGAAATTCTCCTGGAAAAAGATGAAAGTAAATCTGAGGATCAATTTGAAAAATAAATTCTTCATTCAAAATTTAAAGTTAAACCCACTCTCTCGGATTCATCAAAGTATCTACAAGTTTAGCTTCTTCCGAACCGATCTCAGGATGATGATTGTAATGCCACTGAACATGCGGAGGTAAACTCATCAGAATACTTTCGATACGTCCATTGGTTTTCAGCCCGAACAAAGTTCCGCGGTCGTGAATCAGATTGAATTCCACATAACGTCCTCGCCTGATTTCCTGCCATTTTCGATTTTCTTCTGTATAGTTATCGTTTTTATGCTTTTCTACGATCGGAACATAAGCTTCCAAAAAAGAATCCCCGACAGAGGTTACAAAATCATACCATTTTTCAATGGACATTTGTTCCGTAGGTTTTAAATAATCAAAAAATAATCCCCCGATTCCGCGTCCTTCATTTCGATGGGAATTCCAAAAATATTCATCACATTCCTTTTTATATTTCGGATAAAATTCAGGGGAGAATCCATCGCAAACTCTTTTACATACTAAGTGCCAGTGTTTACAATCCCCTTCATCAAGATAATAAGGAGTCAGATCTTGTCCGCCGCCAAACCAGTGATCAACCACATTTCCATTTTCGTCATACATCTCAAAATAGCGCCAGTTCGCGTGTGTTGTCGGAACAAACGGATTTTTTGGATGGATTACCATGCTCAATCCACAGGCAAAGAAATTCCCGGCAGAAACATTCAATGCTTTTTGCATGGCTTCGGGCAGTTCTCCATACACACGGGAAATATTGACACCTCCCTTTTCAAAAACATTCCCGTTTTCAATTACACAGGTCAGTCCGCCACCACCGCCTTCACGCGTCCATTCATCCTTTTTGAACGTTGCTTTTCCGTCAACTTTTTCTAATTCTGAAGTGATAGTTTGTTGAAGGTTTTGAATGTAATTGAAAAACCGGTTTTTCATCTGTTTGAATTTAGATCAAATGTAAAGCGCAAATTTTGAAATAAACATGATTTTTGAAAGGGATTTGAATTTGATGATAGAGACGCATTGCAATGCGTCTCTACACTGTAGCGTACGGAAGTGGAGTGTAAACCCAAAGGATTCGACCCGAAAGGGACGCCTAAAAAATATAAATTTGATTGAGTGTGTTTTTTAATTTTCGGAGGTTCAGATTTTCAAATCAGAAAAAAATGTTTAGTTTTGGGCTTCATTAATTTTTAT
>CAZKOC010000140.1:0-5757 GCA_964554275.1 uncultured Weeksellaceae bacterium | reverse complement strand
TCCCATAATTACAAAATCTGATACATTCCAGTTTACTTCATTTGTAAATTGCATCATAATTAAAGGAATTAATAAAATAATAATTACACTCAACAAAAGAATTTTAATTCTTTTGTTTGTTTTCAATAATTTTTTGTTTGTATTCATGATTATTTAGTTTTAATTAATTTTAATATTTATAAATCAATGTCCTCAAAAGTGATTTTATTTTTTACTAATGGAGATATTTCTAAAAGTAGGAGCATATCCTTCTCCGTTTTCCTCGAAATATTCTCTGCCATAGGAATTTGAGGTTTCATAATTCTGAATGACTCTTTTACCAAGAGGTTTTTCTTCATTAGAATATAAAAGTTCAGTAACATTGTAGTTGTGTCCTTAAAATTTGAAGACGATATAATTTCTGCAACGGTTCTATTTTTAGAATGTTTAAATGAATATTGGATGTTATTTTATTTCAAAATCTTTTATTGTGGTTAGCATTTACCTCACCCATTGCCGTTTTCTTTTCTCTCTGTACCATAGGGCAACTCCGAGTAGAATGGTTAAAAGTATTAAGCCCGGCTCGCTCATTCGTTGGGTATCTTCGCCAAGGTCTAATGATTTGTTGCTTGATAAAACCTGTTCCTGTTTCTTTTTCAGAATGGCTTTTTGCGCTTCGTTTTCAACTACCAGATAAGACGTTACGGGCGTCATTACTTTTGATATGAAACTGTATTTTACCAAGTTCAGCCATTCTTTGTCCGATGTTTCGGGATGCAGAATCTGTGATGTCCATTTGCCCTGCATTGTTAAAGCGGATTCCCAGTTTTTTTCCTTGATATCGGTTGGGGAAGTTTCAAAAATATCATTTTTTAAAATGATGCTTGGCTCATTGTTGTCAGGCAAATATGTTGTTGAATTATCAGAAAGTTTGTATTCCAAAACGGTTTGGTCAAATGAATAGTTAATTGTGTCCTGAAGTTGCCGAACAGGCGTTGAGGTTAATGAGTGTGCCCGTAAAGTTCCATTCTCGTTAAGATTAAAGAACAGATTGCTTTCAGGAAATGCAAACTTGAAGTCTGAGAAATCCTTGTCTAAAACCGCGTTATAAATATTGTCCGTAACTACAACAATTACAGGAAAAGTATTTTTTGTATTTTTGTAAGTGTTGAAAAGTGTGGTTTTTATGGCTCTGTCCAGATAAAACCCACCCTCGAAAGTTTGTGACTGATAGTGTTGCTTCCAATCATTATTTAATGGAAATGTCGTTACATAACTATTTACAAAACTAATTTGAGCATTCTCTGAAAGTGATTTTTTACTTTCTAAAACTTGTTCTATTCGTTTCGTGAAACTGGATGAGTGTTTGTTTTTGTCTATGGAAGTGTCTATCAAGAAATGAAAATAAGGCTTGCGTTGAACAGGTTTAAGCGACTGTTTTTGCTTGGCTGAAACATACACGATATTTTCAGCTTCAGCGCTTTTGCTTGTTGTTTCTTCTGTATTGCCCAATTCGATAACATTGTCGTCAAGGGTCAATTTAACAGGATCTTTGTGCAAAAATTCAATGCCGGTTTTTCGTATTTCATCCTTTGCAAATGGAAAAACGCGGAATGCGACTTTGTTACCCGTCAGATAATATAGAATTCCAGGGTCTCGGTTTTCGTTGCGGATTTGTGAAAACACCCATATTGCAGATTTTTTCTCTGCCAAAATTCCGTATTCTTTTTTATCTCCGACGTATAAATAATAATCGCTAATCCAACAGCCTTCGGGCAAATCAAGAGTAGTGGCGTATTCTGAAAACAAAGTATTTTCACTTTTATTGGTTATTTCCAAATCAATCTGGCTTTTCCATGTATTTTCCAATTTATCGTAAGTGCTGTTTGTTGAAATATTTGTGATTTTTACATTGTCGTTGGGCATATTTTCTGGTCTTAATTCAAAAGAAGTATTTCCGAAAAATATTTTTTCAATGGTGTTGATTTTGGTGTCAGACAAGGTAAGATTATCCAAAACCAACCAATTAAAATAGGATGATAAATAAGGAATCTGACTACCGAATGCGCTTCTGTTACGGTCTTTGTGATGTTGAACGACATTGATTGTTTTTTGAAGAGACGTTTTGTCTATGTTGTAATTCTTTGAATAATCAGGACTGTATAAATAATCAAGTGTTTCGTTCAAAACACCTTTGTCTTTCAGATAATTGGCTGTGATAAAAGCGGGAATTATCAGAAAACTCAGAAACGAAACTCCGATCAATAAATGCTTTGAAAACAATGACTTAAGGAAAGTAAAATCCTTCGAAAGTTCATTGATGTGGATGACAAAGAGCAATAGTGGCGTAAGCATTAAAAAACCTGTGCCAATAACAATTATTGCGATAACGGATAAGGGAAGAAAAGGCAGAAAAACAAGAAAGAAATAAAAAGTATAGGCGAAAATGATGCTTCTCCCGATGAACAAAATCAGTCTGTAAAATTTATTGTAAAGATTGGGCAGACAAATCAGAATGCCGTTTAGAATTGCAAGAATATAAAACCAATGGTTATTAAAATCTCCAAATATTCCTGAATTGTTAATGCTGAGATTGTTAAAGATGTGCCCGTTATTGACTGCTAGACCTAATAATGGAAATACGAGAGCAATCGGTATTTTCCAAGCCAGTTGATACTTTTGCCAAATGGGTGCTTTCTTAGTCGCAAGAATAAAAATTCCTCTGATTAGGAAAAAGAGGAAAATTAACGTTCCGACAATGATGAAAATGAGTATAGCGTGAGTGCTAAATTCACTGCCGATAGGTTGCCATAACGGAAGTATAGTTTGTGAAAATAAATAACCAATAACAGGAATGCTGATTGCAATTAAAAAATTTATCCAAGCCTTGTGTTCTTTGGTTTCAGATGTGAAATGCACGATTAATATAAATAACGAATAAGCAAGTGTCGGCATTAAAAATGTGCCGACATACAAGATAATATTACCCGAAACCATCCATTGTGGAATTGAGAAAGGAATGATTTTGTCTGAATAATAACCGTACAGATATATAAACGGAATGTAGCAGAACAGCGCAATGATGCCATAAACAATGGAAACATTTTGTTTTTTGAAAGTCAGGTAAACCGCATAAGCAAAATTCAATAACCCTAAAATTCCCAAAGTCAATCCAAAGGATTTCCAAAGCTGAATGTTTTCTTCATCCAACAGGCTTTTGATGATGTTGAACTGACCAAAGAAAAGAAAGAATAACACCGCTATCGGTAGTGTGTTGATGATAAAAATCCATTTAGGGTCAAGTAAATTTTTCATAGTGACGTCTGTTGATTAAATTTTTTTCTATCAGGTAGTAGGTCAAAACCAGAAATGACAAATTAATTATTATTCCAATGGTTTCATGGATTAAATGTTGACTGTCAGGCAGAAAATTGACAGCGTGACTTTGTACGATAACAGAAACAAAAATTCTTGAAGTGTTCACGAAAACTGTCAGCATATAAGCACATACTAAAGCGGTAGGAATGGTCAGTGTTTTGTATAAAGGTTTTTCAAAATACTTTACTGTCAAAAAAGTAAACATCAGGAAGCATAAAATCCAAAAATTAAAGCCGGAGCAGGATTTGTCAATCAGGATGTTTAGTTTGTCGTGATAATATCCGTTTTCTGCGAGATAAACAGATGATGAACCTGTCAAAATTCCAACGAGTTTGTCGGTAGGTTTCAGCAAAAAAATCAGGTTGTCATTATCGGCAAGCGTAAAACCGAATTTTAATAGGATGAAAAGTCCTGTTGCGGTTAGATAATACGGTGTGTTATTTTTTGTATTCAATGTTTTTAAACGTTAATTTCAAGACTTAGATCAATTTGTTGATACTTCTTTTTCTTAATGACATATTGTATGCTGAACTTGTGAATTAATTTCCCAACAATTTCTCCAACGCCTCCAAGTGTTTCTGAAAGGCATCACGGCCTTTGTGGGTGACACGATAAGAAGTTTTCGGTTTTTTTCCTACGAATTCCTTTTTGACTTCTATGTATTCGGCTTTTTCCAACGCCGAAGAATGGCTCGCAAGATTACCATCGGTCACATTGAGCAGCTCTTTCATTTCGGTGAAATCCACCCAGTCATTGACCAGCAGCACGGACATGAGCCCGAGCCGGACACGGTTTTCAAAATTCTTATTTAACCCTTCAATGATGCTCATTTTATCTGTATCTCTTTTGCATCAAAATTCCATAAACGATGTGCAGGACTCCAAAGCCGATTGACCAAAAAACCAATCCGTATCCTATGAAAAATAAAGAAATCAACCCCAATCCGATTTCGCAAAGTGCCAGCGAATGGAATTCCTTCAGCGTGTATTTACTTCCGTTGAGCAATGCCAATCCATAGAAAATAAGCATTGCGGGTGCTATTAAACCGGCATGACCGTAAAATAACAAAGCGATGCAGAAAACTCCTCCGGCTATTAAGGGAATCGCGACCTGTATAAACAATCTTTTAGTTGTGGAATTCCATAGTTTTATGCCTTGTTCCTTGCTTTTGATTGAGGATTGAAAAAAAGCGGTTATTGCGGAAAGTACAATTACAGCAATTGCGATTGTGAATAAAATTAAATTCTTTTTCGAAAATAAATCAGGAGAGGCATTATTTATATTGTATGATTCTCTCGTGTTGATTCCGTATAAAGAGCCTGTATTTGGGAACTCAAACATAAAAATCACATAATAGGCCGCGACTGCTCCGAGCAGTGAATAAATCCCTGCCATAATTCCCGTCCAGCCGCTGAGTGACATAAACCTTGCGCTTCGTTCCATCAGAGAACGGATTTCCTTTAGTTGTTCGTGAGGATTTTGATTCATATTTAAAGAACTTTGAAATACAAAGTAAATTTAAAAAAATGGAACTACCAAAATTTTTTATTCGATTTCTTAATCCGTATTTTTAAACTCAAAAATATTCGAATAATGGCTTATCAAAATTTAATTGTAGAAATAGAAAATAAAATAGCAACTATAACCCTAAATCGGCCGCAAGCACTCAATGCGCTCAATAAAGAAATGTTGGCAGAGATCAGTTCTTTTCTGGATGAAGCAGCGGAAAACCCTGAAATCAAAGTCATCATCCTGACCGGAAGTGGTGAAAAATCGTTTGTTGCCGGAGCGGACATCAAAGAGTTCAGTGATTTTTTTGGTGTGCAGGGAGAAGAATTGGCTCGGAAAGGACAGGAAAATGTGTTTGATAAACTGGAAAACTTTCCAAAACCCATTATAGCGGCCGTAAACGGATTTGCTTTAGGTGGTGGACTGGAGTTGGCAATGGCCTGTCATTTCAGGATCGCTTCGGAAAATGCGAAATTGGGGTTGCCGGAAGTAACTCTTGGTTTGATTCCGGGTTATGGGGGTACGCAACGATTGCCACAATTAATAGGAAAAGGACGTGCCTCCCAAATGATTTTTACGGCAGAAATGATTTCAGCGCAGCGGGCTTATGAAACAGGATTGGTAAATGAAGTTGTACCACAACCCGAATTACTGGACAGGGCGAAAGCAATTGCAAGCCGTATTAAACAGAATTCTTCCGTTGCTATTACTAAAGCGATAAAAGCTGTCAACGCAAGTGGAACAGACGAAGGTTTTGAACTTGAGATCAAGAGCTTCGGAGAATTATTTGACGAAGAAGATTTCAAAGAGGGGACAACTGCTTTTATGGAAAAGCGGAAACCGAATTTTAAATAGTTTGTAAAGTTCATAAAGTTGAAAGTTTGTAAAGTT
>CAZKOC010000139.1:0-5868 GCA_964554275.1 uncultured Weeksellaceae bacterium | reverse complement strand
TTTTGCAAATCTAAGGGATTTAAATCAATGAACACCATATTGAAGATGCCGAATCCGATTAATAATTTGAATGTCAGGTGTAACATCTTATATGTTGTCTTGGATTTTGAACCCAAAAGCGGAATCAGGAGTATCAGCATCAGCAATGCACTGAATAGGAAAAAATACCTCATGTATCCCGTTTCGCTGTCGTAGCCCATATAAGCGGCAAGTAATGAATTTAATACAATAAGAAGACAAAGCACTTGTTTGGTTTTTTTATCTCCGTAGATTACCGGAAGCGTACTGTAATTGTAAATGGCGTCGGCAGTGGAGGAGGAGAGATCTTTTAGAATATCCGTAATTAATAAAAGCAAAAATAAAAATGCGGCGTGAAGGAAAATGATAGATGATAAATTTCCGTAATAAATGAACAACGCGAAAAATGGAAAAACCATTAATACTACCGAATAAACATTGTTCAGCCAAACGAGTTTATTGATCTTGTGCGAATAAAACCAAACCATGAACTGGTAAACCAGGAAAAACAGGGTTACACGCCATGATACCATATATGCAACCCCAAGTGCGAGAATGTTTAAACCGAGATAAACATTTAGTTTGAAATTCTGTGAAATGAATCGTTCTATGTAATTCTGCAAAGGCCGGTCAATGGCGTCTTTCTCCAAATCATAAAAATTGTTGATAATGTAGCCCGCCGCCGCGCTTAGTGCCGAGGCAATAATGATAAAGGAAAGGTTTTTGTCAAAAAGGATTTCCAGATGGTTTTTGCCCTCATTGAAAATGAATAGGCTTGCCATGTACTGTGCCAATATCAACATCGCAAGGTTGTAACCACGAATGACCGTGAAAAGGGCAAGCATTTTTATAAGTAACCGCCGTAAATTGAATTTAATCATTTGCAGCGGCTTGGATTATTTTGTCTGCAAACCAGCAAGTAGCTGAAAGGCTTAATCCGTTTTCTTTGGCATATTCAATCACTTTATCGACAAGCTTTTTACCATAACCATTACCCTCAAATTCTTTCAATACATAGGTGTGATTGACAGAAATAGCATCTTCACGTCTTTTCCTGAACGTAATTTCGCCAATTTTCGTTTCGTCCTCGAAAAGATAAAAGACGCCGCTGAGAGTATCTTCCTCGAATGTAAAACGTTCCATGATTTTAAAATTTATAAATTACTTCTGTATCAAATTCTTTTAAATGAAGTTTTGCCTGCTCGTAATCTTTGGTAAAGCCCAAAACATAGCCGCCGCCACCGGAACCGCAAAGCTTCAAATAGTAAGAGTTGGTTTGGATCCCATATTGCCAGGCATCTAAAAGCCTTTGAGGAATCATAGGTTTGAAGTGTAGGAACGCCCAGGTAGAAAGCTTTTTTAAATTACTGAAAAGCGGGTTGAAATCCCCTTTCACAAAAGATTCTATGCAGGCGTTGTTATATTTTATGAATTCTTCTTTCAACGTATTTCGGAAACCATCCTGTTTTAATTTGTCGAAGAAAATCTGAACCATGGGAGCGGTTTCTCCCGGCGAACCGGAGTTTACCAAAAATATGGCACCCTTTCCTTCTTTTGACTCAGGAATACCAACGGTTGAAATATCGGTTTTGGAATTAATCAGTAAGGGTAGATTCAGGTAACAAATCAGAGGATCGATTCCTGAGCTTTTTCCGTGGAAAAAAGACTCCATTTTGGAGAACATTTCTTTCAGTCTGGAAATAGACTCTTTCGAAATCCCTTCGCTTATATCGATTTTATTTATTGCATATCGTTCATAAATTGCTGCGACCAATGCACCGGAGCTGCCTACGCCATATCCTTGCGGGATGGTTGAATCGAAATGCATTCCTTTATCAATATCAGCGTTGAGCTTGTTCATGTCAAACTCCTCCGAAAAATTTTGTTCCAGATATTCCGCAAAGCGGTCAATGCTCTCATTGGAAATTTTCCCTGTTGATTTTTTGTTGAATTTGAGTGAGCCCTTGTAGGAATTGTAGGGTATAGTCAATCCTTTGGAATCTTCGATGATGCCGTATTCTCCGAAGAGAAGGATTTTAGCGTAAAACAATGGGTTTCTCATTGGCCGATTTTACAATGCAAATATACGAATTATTTGATTGTCAATAGAGTGTTCTTAACAATTTGTGTGCCGTTCATCTATGTCGGTTATGCAGGAGGACGTAAAGTTCAGCTATTTATTGAAAACGGAACAATTCCCTAAACTGATAAAACACCCTTTCAATTAATCTTAAATCTTCGGTAATAATTTCTGCAGAACCGCGCATTTCTTTATCAAAAATTAATTCCTTGTCGTAAGAAGTTGTAAGTCCTTTGGGTAATTCCACCTCGACGTAATAATTTCCTTCTATATCGGGAGAAAGTGAAATATTCCGAACTTTTCCTTCCACGATTCCGAATTGCTGAAAAAGATAATTATCTAATTTTATCAGGACTTTCTGATCAGGTAAAATTTTTCCGGAATTCTGCGCCGGCACTACTAATTTTCCCAGCAGATTATTTTTATCATCAGGTAAAATTGTGAAAATAACTTCTCCCGATTTAACGAATTGATTTTCTCCCCAATACTGTTGAAAGCTGACCTTTCCATCGATCGAAGATTTCAGAAGATAAGATTGTTCCCAGTCCCTTAATGCCCTTTTCAACTGATCATAAGTCTGCAAGACATTTACATAAAAAGTGGTTTCGTCTTGTTTTTGGTTAATGTCGGCGCCCTGTAATCCTCTTTGCGCATTTGCTTTACTTTCATATAGTTGGGAAATGGCCAGATCAATATTTTGAAAATTTTGTTGTGCTTGTAGATATTGCAATCTTTTTATTTCCAATTCATTGGCGGAAATGACACCTTGCTCATGTAATTTCTGATTTCTTTCAAAGTTGCTTCTTTCAACCTGTAATTTGTTTGCTTCTATTCTCTTCTGGGCTTCTAAACTTTTTAAGCGGGAATGAATTTCTGAAATGGTTTGATTTCCGGCTACTTTTTCTATTGAATAGGGTTGTAATTGCTTTTGAAGAATGTAATCGGTATAAGCTTTTTCAAATAGGATGTAATTGGTTTTAATTTCTCCCAATGCTAAATTTTGGGTTATTTCAATCGGGAAGTAGAATGTTCCTGATTTTACCTGAAAAGTATCCAAAATACTTTTGAGTTTCATCACATCTTTATAATCAGCACTGGTTTCCAGGTAAGCCAGTGCTTGCCCCTTTTTTACATTTTCCTGATTTTGGATTAAAACTTCTTCCATCTTTCCGTTGCTTCTGGCTTCTATTTTTTCGGGCGGATTTTGTGTGGTTATAACTACTTGAGAGGTTATAAAATCGGGGTATTTGACAAAAAATGAAATCAAAACCACAAATACTAGTGCTATGAAAACAATTGTAATTCCCCAGCGAACAATCCATGAAGGCGGATTACTAAGGATTTCCTGAACGGATTCGGAACGCAATTGTATTTTATCTAAATTTTCAGGCACGTTTTACAATTTTGAATGACAATGGATTTTACTTTTTACTATTGTTGCTTTTTTATTACTATGAGTTTAGCTTCTCCAACTCCAATTGGTTTTTTACCAAATTGTAATAAGCTCCTTTTAAAGCTATTAATTCTTTATGGTTTCCTATTTCAATTATCTTCCCGTCATCCATTACCACAATCTGGTCTGCATTTTTTACCGTACTCAAACGGTGTGCGATAATGACCGCTGTTTTCCCTTCAAAAAACCGGTTCAGGTTTTCCATAATGATTGTCTCATTATTGGCATCTAAAGATGAAGTCGCTTCATCAAAGAATATAAAATCGGGATTTTTATAAACGGCTCTCGCGATCATTAATCTTTGTTTTTGTCCACTGCTCATTCCGATTCCTTCGTTGCCGATTTTGGTATTGTAACTTAACGGGAGACTTTCTATGAAATCTTTGATGTTGGCTACTTCTACAGCTTTTTCAAGTCTCATTTTATCTATGTAATCTTCACCTACTGCAATGTTTTGTGCAATGGTGTCATTAAAAACATATCCTTCCTGCATTACCACACCGCATTTGGAACGCCATGTTTTTTGTGCAATGTTTATAAGCCGGAGTCCGGAAGCTCCCCTCTCCTTTGGAGAGGGATTGGAGGTGAGGATTATTTCTCCATTATCAGGCTCATAGAACTTCATCAAAAGTTTCATGAGTGTGGTTTTACCGCTGCCTGAAGCTCCAACTATAGCAGTGATTTTTTTATGTGGAATTTTGAAATCCAATCCTTTCAAGACAGGTTCCGGCGAACCGGTATAACGGAATTCAAGATTTTGAATCAGAATATCTCCTTGCGGAATGTCATGAATTTTTTGCTCGTAAAGTGGTTCTTCATCCTCTTTGTCATGGATTTCACTTAACCGCTCCAAACTGATCTTGGCATCCTGGGTTTGCTGGATGAAGCTTACCAATTGAGTAAGTGGTCCGTTCATTTGTCCTATGATATATTGAATGGAAAGCATCATCCCCAAAGTTAAATCTCCTTTCAAAACCAAACTTGCTGACATAAAAGTGATAAAAATGTCTTTCAGCTGATTGATGAAATTTGATCCTACGCTTTGCGTTTGTTCCAATGCCAAAGATTTCATCCCGATTTTGAAAAGTTTTACCTGAACAAATTCCCAGCTCCACCGTTTTTGTTTTTCAGCATTATTGAGCTTGATTTCCTGCATACCATTGATGAGTTCTACCACCTTGCTTTGCTCGTCTGACAATTGAGAAAAACGTTTGTAGTCCAGTTCCCTGCGTTTTCTCAAAAAGAAAAGTATCCAAATCAGATATAGAGTACTGCCCACCAAGAAAATCGAAAATATTCGCCAGTCATAGTAAGCCAGCACAAAGCTGAAAACAATAATGTTGATGAAGGAAAAAAGCGTATTGAGCGAAGTATTGGTCAACAGATTTTCGATGCGGCTATGGTCGTTGATGCGCTGCATAATATCTCCTGTCATTCTCGTATCAAAAAAACCTATTGGCAGATTCATCAGCTTTATGAAAAAATCGGAAACGAGAGAAATACTGATTCTTGTACTCAAATGTAATAAAATCCAGCCTCGGATGATTTCAATTCCCATTCTTCCCAGAAAGAGCATAATCTGTGCTAAAAGGATCAGGTAAATAAAATTGATATCCTGATTCTGAATTCCGACATCTACAATGCTTTGGGTGAGGAATGGAAAAATTAGGGTCAGTATGCTTCCTGCAATTAATCCTAAAATCAATTGTGTCACCAATGCTTTGTAACGAAACAGGTATTGAAATAAAAATGAAAAGTTTCTCTTGTTTTTCTCTTCTCCCTCCCATGCATTTTGATTGAACGCAGGTGTTGGTTCTAAGAGCATTGCAATTCCCTCTTCAGTAGATTCACCGGCATTGTTACCTATCCAGTTTTTTATGAAATCCTTTTTGTTGTAGGTAATCAGTCCATAAGCAGGGTCTGAAATATATACGATGTCTTTTGTGATTTTATATACAACTACAAAATGCTGTTTGTTCCAGTGTACTATACAAGGTAATGGCACTTCATTCTGTAAAGTCTCGAGATTTATTTTGATTCCCAAAGTTTTGAAGCCAATCTTTTCTGCGGCATCACTTAATCCCAATAAACTGCTCCCTTCCCTGGTAGTCTCCGATAATTGTCTTATGGTTTGTAATGGAATTACTTTTTTATAATACTTAGCAACTATACGTAAACAAGTTGGGCCACAGTCTTTGATATCGGGTTGTTTGTAATGAGGGAAGTTAAGCATTGTTGTTGACTAATACTTCTGTGTCATCTATCCAATCTGCCACTATGTATTTGAGATTTTTTCTTTCATATAGATCGGGGAATT
>CAZKOC010000138.1:0-5880 GCA_964554275.1 uncultured Weeksellaceae bacterium | reverse complement strand
ATAAAACCGATGATCCTGAAAGACATCGCCGATCTGATCGGGATGGATATTTCAACGGTTTCCCGTGTTGCCAATAGTAAATATGTCAATACCCCTTATGGTACTTTTCTCATCAAAGATTTATTTTCCGAAAGCTTAACCAATGAAGACGGTGAAGAAGTTTCTACCCGTGAAATCAAACGGATTTTACAGGACGTAATCGGTGAAGAGGATAAGAAAAAGCCTTTGACTGACGAAAAATTGACGGAAATCCTGAAAGAAAAAGGGTATCCGATCGCCCGAAGAACCATTGCCAAATACCGGGAACAGCTTAATATCCCGGTAGCGAGGTTGAGGAAGGAGATTTAAAGTTTAAATCCAATTTCATTCTTTACTTCATTGATCACGAAGATGCTGTGTGTGCTTCCGATGCTTGGAATCGTCGTTAATTTATTGACCATAAAATCCCGGTAAGCATCCATATTTTGAAAAGTCATTTTCAGGATGTAATCGTAATCACCACTTACGTGAAAACATTCATGCACTTCATTCAGTTCCAAAACTTGCTTTTCAAAATTTGAAATATTTTGCTCCGAATGCCTTTCCAGTTTTATATGTGACAGAACCAACAATTCCTTTCCCAATGATTTTCTGTCTAAAATGGCAGAATAGCTTTTGATGATTCCGGTACGTTCTAGCTTTTTAACCCGTTCATAAACAGCTGTTGTAGAAAGGTTTAACTTTAAAGAAAGCTGCTTATGCGTAATTTTGGAGTTTTCCTGCAAGCAATGTAAAATTTCGATGTCTTTTTCGTCTAAATTCACAAAAGAATGATTTTTTAAATAATTCCAAATTTAATTAATTTATTAGAATTATTTTCTATTTAATTTTATTTATATAGAATTAAAAACTAAAATTAAACTTTTATATTGATTTTTTATTGATTAATATTTTAATTAGCGATCATAAAACAAACAAAATTATGAAAACACACAGACCTGCAGACAGGATTCAGGACTTACAATATTTTGGTGAATTTGGAGGCGTAAATCCTTCTATTACAGATTCTTCCACTTATACATTCTTATCGGCAAAGACCATGTTCGATACTTTTGAAGGAAACGCTGAAGGATGTTATTTATATTCAAGACATTCGACGCCCAGTAACCTATACCTGGGACAGGCGCTGGCTGCAATGGAAAATACCGAAGCTGCCAATGTAACTGCTTCCGGAATGGGAGCCATTACCTCTGTTCTGCTCCAGTTATGTCAAAGTGGTGATGAAATCATTTCAAGCCGGACCATTTACGGCGGAACGTATGCTTTCATGAAAAATTTTCTACCGAAGCTTCAGATCCAAACAAAATTCGTAGATATTACTAATTTGGAACAAGTAGAAAATTCAATCAATGAAAATACAAGAGTCCTTTACTGTGAAACCGTCAGCAATCCGCTTTTGGAAATCGCGGACATTGAAGAGCTTTCCAAAATCGCAAAAAAATACAATTTAAAATTGGTGGTTGACAACACTTTTTCTCCCTTTATGGTTACGCCTGTAAACCTTGGAGCTGACGTTGTGATACATAGTTTGACAAAATTCATAAACGGAAGTAGCGATGCTGTGGGCGGTGTAGTTTGCGGAACACAGCAATTCATAGATGATTTAAGAAATGTAAATGACGGAGCTTGTATGCTGCTCGGGCCGACGATGGATAGTCTTCGTGCTGCAAGTATTTTGAAAAATCTGCGGACGCTTCACATTCGAATGAAACAACACAGCAGAAATGCACAATATCTTGCAGAAGCATTTGACAAAGACGGGTTAAAAGTGGTTTATCCGGGAATGCAAAAACATACGGGACACGAAACTTTGAAAAAATTATACAATACGGAATACGGATTCGGCGGAATGATGACCTTAGATGTAGGTTCACTTGACAAAGCAAATGAATTGATGGAACTAATGCAAATGGAAAATCTGGGTTACCTTGCTGTAAGTTTAGGATTTTATAAAACTTTGTTCAGTGCGCCGGGCACTTCAACTTCGAGTGAAATTCCTTTGGAAGAACAAAAAGAAATGGGACTATCAGATGGATTGATTCGTTTTTCAATCGGACTCGATGATGATATCGAAAGAACTTACAAAAAGATGAAAGAGTGTATGATTAAACTCAATATCTTGAAATAATTTAATTGACTCTCAGCACCTGACAGGTTTTAAAAATGTCAGATGCATAAAATAAATCATAAATCACTTTTTAATTGATAAAAACTAATTAATTTTGCCCAGTAAAATCTCGGAGGAAGGATTTGACTGATTGCAACCTCGTTAAAAATTGCTAAAACAGGAGCTATCGTCGACATTTTCTCTTTTAATTAAATAATTTATGCCATACCTGTTTACATCAGAATCCGTTTCTGAAGGACATCCGGACAAGATAGCCGATCAAATTTCCGATGCTTTGATTGATAATTTTTTAGCTTATGACCCTTCGTCCAAAGTAGCATGCGAAACTTTGGTTACGACAGGACAAGTCGTATTGGCCGGAGAAGTGAAATCTGATGTTTATCTGGATGTTCAAAGCATTGCAAGAGAAGTCATCAATGGAATTGGATATACGAAAGGGGAATATATGTTCAATGGGGATTCTTGTGGAGTAATTTCAGCAATTCATGAGCAATCGCCAGACATCAACCAGGGAGTGGACCGTGCAAAACAAGATGCGGATTTTGAAACACGTGCAAATTCGCAGGGAGCAGGAGACCAGGGAATGATGTTTGGTTATGCAACCAGCGAGACCGAAAATTATATGCCCCTTGCATTGGATCTGGCCCATTCTATTTTAAAAGAATTAGCTGACATCCGCAGAGAAAATGATACAATCAAATACCTACGCCCCGATGCTAAATCTCAGGTTACGATTGAATATTCCGACGACCATAAGCCCATCAGAATTGACAGCATTGTTGTTTCAACCCAACATGATGAATTCGGGAGCGACGAAGCGATGCTTGCCAAAATCAGAAAAGATGTCATCGAAAATTTGATTCCAAGGGTAATCGCTAAGCAAAAACCTGAAATCAAAGCACTTTTCAACAATCAGATCAAATACCACATCAATCCTACCGGAAAATTTGTAATCGGAGGACCGCATGGTGACACCGGGCTTACAGGAAGAAAAATCATCGTAGATACCTATGGAGGAAAAGGTGCCCACGGTGGTGGGGCATTCAGTGGAAAAGATCCTTCAAAAGTTGACAGAAGCGCAGCTTATGCCACGCGCCACATTGCTAAAAACCTGGTAGCCGCGGGACTTGCTGACGAAGTTTTGGTACAGGTTTCTTACGCAATTGGTGTAGCAGAACCTTGTGGATTGTACATCAACACTTATGGAACAGCCAAAGTAGATTTAAATGACGGTGAAATTGCCGAAAAAGTGAAAGAAATTTTCGATTTACGTCCGTATGCCATAGAACAAAACCTGAAACTGAGAAATCCGATTTATCAGGAAACTGCTTCTTACGGCCACATGGGAAGAGAACATTATGTAGACAGCAAGACTTTTAACAAAGGTAAATCAAACGAAAAAACCATTGATAACCTTGAATTTTTCACTTGGGAAAAACTGGATTATGTAGACAAAGTAAAATCCGCGTTCGGATTATAAATTCAAATTCATATCAAAATACAAAGCCGGTTTAGTTTAAACCGGCTTTTTTTTACATTTCCTTCACATTCTTTTCCAATGAATTTCACGAAATTTGCAATCCAAAATCCAGACTTTGAACAAAGTTTTTTTTATAGTTCTTTATCTTTTACCTCTTTTCCCGTTATTAAGCCAGGTTACAATCACAGATACTGAAGATTATTATGTTTGTGATGAAGATGGAGACGGATTTGTCTCAATTCCCTTCAGTGAATTACAAAATTATGCTTTGGATGTGCTCGCGGAGTTTAACGAATCGCCGGAAGTCTATCTGACTCAAGCTTATGCCGGGATAATTCGAGTCCGGAATTTGTACAATACTAATCCTCAAATCCAGACAGTTTGTGGAAATACAGACGGACCGGGCGGCTTTTATGATATAGCGATCAATAGCCAACAGGAGATTTTTATTGTACGCCAGGGAGGAATTTTGCAAAAAGTCAATACCCAAAATCAAAATTGCGAATACGAAACGATCGGACAAATTCACGCTAACGGCCAAAGTGTATTGGCACTGTCCTTTGATCATTTGAATAATTTGTATGAAGGCGGATGGGAAAGTCAGGTTTACCGCGCAGAAGCTAATGATTTGACCAATTTTACTTTATGGCATGACTTCGGTGAAGGAAGAGCTGCCGGAGATTTTGTTCAAATCGGCAATTATCTTTATGTTGCATGGACTGTAAACGGTGCCGATTTTTTATATAAAGTAACTTTAGGCATTAACAATCAATATGTGAGCCATGAAAATTTAGGGATGCTTGATGCGGGCACATTTGGCTTGGCTGCCGAATATGGGAGGTTATATGGTAATACCATCAATTATCTGTATGAAATAAATCTCGAAACCATGCAGACCAACATTGTAAAACAACGTCCAAATCAAGGTAATTCATCCTTTAACTGGTGGGGAGCGGCGGGCTCACATGAAGCTTTGAACTTACAAATTACATATCACAGAGAAGAAAATCAGGCAATTAACGGAACCACTCCGCTCAATGACCCGTTTACAAATGAAACGACTCCTGAAGACTGGGTTTACGTGCGTGTTCACGAGGAAATACAAAATACCACTTACGTAATTCCGGTTAGAATTGTAGTTACAACCGCCCCGGCAACTCAGGATACTTTTCTTCAAAATTGTAAAGATGAAACCGGGTTGGCAAATTTTCAATTAGAGGATTCACAACCTTTGATAAATCCGAATTCCGAAATCAATTTTACATATTTTGAAAATTTACAAAATCTGGAATCCGGTCAGAATCCTTTACCACTCTCCTATTCTATTCCGGAATCCAAAACTGTTTATGTAAAAGTGGACAGTGGCGCCGAAGATTGTTACGGAGTGGCAGAACTGGAGTTAATTGTCCCAACGGCAAATGTCCAATATGACGATCAGGTAGCTTTTTGTTTAGGTACAAATATAGTTTTGAGCATTCCGGATGAATTCAACTCATACCAGTGGGATGGGCTTCAGGGTGAAGATTTAAATCAACCCCTTAATTTAAATGAGGTAACCATCTCGTTACCGGGAAATTATTCTGTAACAGTAACGGATGATTTAGGATGCAGCCATATATTACCTTTTGAAGCAGTTTTAGGCGGTTCACCTGAAATTACGGATGTTATTATTAACGGAAATTCGATTACGGTGGAAGTTTCTCCTGCGGGACAATATGAATATTCGCTCAACGGTATTTTCTGGCAGAATTCCAATACATTTCAAAATATAGAAATAGCCGACTACGAAATTTATGTAAGAGATTTTGCAGGCTGCAGAAGTGATAAATACGAATTCTCATACTTTTTTGTGCCAAATTTTATTTCTCCGAACGGAGATGGTTACAATGATGTCTGGAAAATTCGCGGGATTGAAAAATATCCTGATGCAAACGTGAAAATTTTTGACAGGAATGGTAAACTATTCTTTGACAGAAAGATAAGTAATAACGAATTTGTCTGGGATGGGAAATATTTAGGAAGAAACATTCCTTCAGGAACTTATTGGTACATCATCACCATTTCTGATGATAAGAAAGTTACAGGTTCAATTTTGGTAAAGAATTAACTAAATTCAAATCGGTATAGAAATTGTATATTTAGAAGTCAAAATTTTAATTATGAAAAAATCAATCTTGACCTTATCATTTACATCTTTAATATTTCTTTCCGGATGTACAGAATTACAACAAAT
>CAZKOC010000137.1:4690-5906 GCA_964554275.1 uncultured Weeksellaceae bacterium | reverse complement strand
AATCCGGTTTCACATCTACATTTACAGTTGAACCGTCTTCTACAGGTGCCTGGTAGCCATTGTCTTCATACGAAAAACCTTTTGACGGTAATTCAAATCCGCTGGGCGGATTTAATTTTACCTGCTCCCCTTTATTGTTTGTTAATGTGTCTGTAATCGGGTTAAAGTCCAGACGACCTGAAATCGCAATGGCAGCAACCATTTCGGGTGACGTTACAAAAGCATAAGTATTTGGATTGCCATCTGCGCGTTTTTTAAAGTTACGGTTGAAAGAGTGAACGATGGTGTTTTTTTCTTCCTTGTCCGCCCCGTCTCTGTCCCACTGTCCGATACAAGGTCCGCAGGCATTGGTAAATATCACGGCATTCAAATCTTCAAATGGTTTCAAAATCCCATCACGGTCTGCTGTAAAGCGAACTTGTTCAGAACCTGGATTGATTCCAAAACTCGCTTGTGTAATAAGCCCGTTATCCACCGCTTGCTGAGCAATAGATGCAGCTCTTGATAAATCTTCGTAAGAAGAGTTGGTACAGGAACCTATCAGTCCCCATTCCACAGTTGTCGGCCATTCATTGGTTTGGGCGACTTCTTTCATTTTGGAAACAGGTGTCATCAAATCCGGTGTAAACGGACCGTTTAATCTCGGTTCCAATTCAGATAAATTGATTTCGATCAATTGATCATAGTATTTTTCCGGATTGGCATACACTTCATCATCCGAACGTAAATGTAACCTGTTCTGGTTTGCCAAATCCGCTATATCTGCACGGTCTGTTGCCCTCAAATATCTTTCGGAAGCATCGTCATAAGCAAAAATAGAAGTCGTCGCCCCGATTTCAGCACCCATATTACAAATGGTTCCTTTTCCCGTTGCAGAAAGGTTTTCAGCCCCTTCGCCAAAATATTCTACAATTGCGCCTGTTCCACCTTTTACAGTTAAAATTCCTGCCACTTCCAAAATCACATCTTTTGCAGAAGCCCAACCGTTTAATTTTCCGGTCAATTTAATTCCGATAAGTTTTGGCATTTTCAATTCCCACGCCATTCCGGCCATCACATCAACCGCATCTGCCCCACCGACTCCAATCGCAACCATTCCCAGTCCACCTGCATTAGGCGTATGTGAATCGGTTCCGATCATCATTCCTCCGGGAAATGCATAGTTTTCCAAAACTACCTGATGAATGATCCCGGCTCCCGGCTCCCAAAAACCGAT
>CAZKOC010000137.1:0-4590 GCA_964554275.1 uncultured Weeksellaceae bacterium | reverse complement strand
GGTTTCACAATTCAATTTAATTATAATATGATAATTTAGAATGATTATAAAAAATAATGCAACAAATTACCGAAAATGCTATGGATATTGCAATTATTATCAACTCAATTTTTATTTTTCAATGCTGCCCAACCTTTTCAGAATTATTTGCATCTTTATAACTAAGAAACAAGCGGATTGGAAGAAGTGGAACTCATACAAGGCTGCAAAAAGCAAGACAGAAAGATACAAAAGATTTTGTATGAACGTTACAGTGCGCGTTATTTTGGTGTCTGCAAACGGTATATGAAAGATGTTGAGGCGGCTGAAGATGTTTTGGTAAAAGGTTTTTTGAAAATTTTTGAAAATATAAATTCTTTTGAGTCAAAAGGAAGTTTTGAAGGCTGGATGCAGCGAATTATTGTCAATGAATGTCTGATGGAATTGCGAAAAAAACAGGATTTCACAATTTATCTGGAATCGTCAAACATCCAACCGCAAAAAGATGCGACCATTTTAGAGACATTGTATGAACAAGATGTTTTGAAATTACTGGAATTTCTGCCCGTCGGTTGCCGGACGGTTTTTAACCTCTACGTAATTGAGGGTTACAAACACAATGAAATTGCCGAAAGGTTGAACATTTCAGAAGGAACTTCCAAATCTCAATTGAATTTGGCAAAAGAAAAATTGAAAGTATTGTTGAATGAATATGGAATCACAAAATATAAATCGTCATGAGCGCTAAAGATCCCATAGAAGAATTATTCCGGGACAATCAACATGGTTTGGACGAAAAACCTCGTAGTTCACTCTGGGATAAAATTGAAGAAAAATTAGATGAAAAGCCTATTGTTTCCAAAAAGAATAATTGGTGGAAATACAGTATTGCTGCCGGTTTAATGGTTGGGTTGTCTCTTGCTTCATATTTGTTCTTGTTTGACGCTGTTTCGGATGAAGTACAGGAAACCCGGATCGTATATCAGCCTGCGGAAATCACAGAAGAAAATGCTTCTGTGATCCTCGACAAATTAGAAGAACAAAAACAATCTGTAGTAATGACCCAAACCAATACGAATGCTCCTGAAATTTATAAGGAAAAAGAACTGACACCTCATATGAAACCGGCCCACACAAAGGAAATATATGATATGATGCCTGCTGAAGCCATGATTTATGAACCCGCTCCACAAACAGGTGAATTAAAAGTTGTAGAAGAAACCTTTTCTCAGGAAAAAGAAGGATATGACCATGAATCAATTGTCTTTCGTGGCTCAACACCGGAAAAGAAAGGTAAAAATTACATTACTCAAAAAGGAGTAGACGAGCGGCGTATGGGAAATATGGCAGAAAAAACTGTTCCCTACGAATCATCTCTTATCATTCAAAAACAAATTTCCATTCCGGTCAAAAATTATTTGGTTCAGTATGATTTGATTTCTCAAACTGATAGTTCAATTGTTTTCAGCAACGCGAATATTGTCTATCCAAACGAGATTGTTTTCCAAAAAACAAATGACTCCATTAAAGTTATTTACTCAGGAAAAGATTCAAAAAAGAACTCAAATGAAAGTAAAGAAATTCAAAAACATATTGAAGAAAACAAATCAAATATTCTTACAAATTTCGGATTTTAGTAATTTGAATTCTAAAGTCATAATTAAAAAATTCATCCTTTATATCGTCTGATTTTCTCTCGAATTTCCTCCAATCCTAAATTATGAATACTTCCCAAATGGCTTGTTTGAAATTCTTTATGGGGAACATACGAACCATCTTCAACAGAAATTCCGACAATTTTATATGCATCACGGAAAGAAGTTCCTGTTTGCAATAAATGATTGATGTTTTCAACCGTGTAAATGGAATCATATTTCTCCTGATCCATAAATCCCGTTTTGATGTCCAGTTGCGGCAATGCAAAAATCAGTATGTCCAAAATATCATTGAACTGAACCATCGGTTCGAACAAAATTTCTTTTAAAATCTGAAAATCTCTGTGGTAACCGCTTGGTAAATTATTTATGCTTAGAATAATGTCATTTGGCAAAGCCTGCAAGCGGTTGCAATGCGCACGGGTCAATTCGAAAACATCCGGATTTTTCTTATGTGGCATAATACTGGAACCGGTTGTCATTTCATTTGGTAATTTCACAAATCCCATATCCTGGCTATTGTACATCACCAAATCATAAGATAATTTGGACAAAGTTCCGGCGACCATCGAAATTGCAACAGCAGTAGATTTCTCAGATTTTCCACGCAGCATTTGCGCTCCAACCGAACTCACCGCCATTTCAGCAAAGCCTAATTCTTTGGTAGTCATTTTACGGTCAATCGGAAAGCTGGTTCCGAATCCTGCACCTGAACCCAATGGATTTTGGTCGGCAACTTTGTAAGCCGCATCGAAAAAGTATAGGTCGGAAAGTAAATTTTCCGCATACGCCGAAAACCACATACCGAAACTGCTTGGCATAGCTGCCTGAAAATGCGTGTAACCCGGTAACAAATCATCTTTGTGTTCATCAGCCTTTTCAACCAAAATATTGATTAATTCCACTATTTTTTCTTTGGTTTCGCCCAAATATTCTTTGAGGAATAATTGAATGGCAACCAAAACCTGGTCATTTCGGGAACGTGCCGTATGGATCATCTTCCCGGCGTCTCCGGTCTTTTCAATCAATTCCGCTTCGATCTTTGAATGAACATCTTCAAAATTTTCATCGATCACAAAAGTTCCGGCTTCGGTTTGTTTTATGATTGCATCTAACGCAATTTGCAGTTTTGAATTATCGTCCTGAGAAATTAATCCGATTTCTGCGAGCATATTGGCTTGTGCTTTGGACGCAATCGCATCATATTTGGCCAGATAAATGTCGAGAATTCTATCTTTTCCTACAGTAAATTTTTCAATTTTGTCGTTGACGGAGAAACCTTTGTCCCAGATTTTCATATTGTGCGTGTTTTTTGAAATGAAGTTTGACAAAAGTAAAAAATATTTACCAACAAAATTTCTGAACCATTAAGAAATGAAGCTCATTAAGTTTTTTCTTAATTTCCTCAACTTCTTAATGGTTTATTTTTTAAATTTAAAATCTAAACCATCAACTTATGACCAAAAGATCCGTTACACATTTGTCCTATGAAATTACCGGCCTCGCAATCAAAGTCCATAAGGAACTCGGGCCGGGGCTGTTAGAGAGTATTTATGAAAAATGCCTTTGCTATGAACTTATAAAAAGAGGTTTCTCGGTTCAGCAGCAGTTGGTTATCCCTGTCGTGTATGATAATTTATTGATGGACATGGATTTGCGCTTGGATTTATTAGTAAATGATACTGTCGTTATTGAACTGAAAGCTACTGAAAACATACATCCGGTACATGAGGCTCAATTGCTGACTTACATGAAACTACTCAAAAAACCACAAGGACTACTTATTAACTTTTTTACCGACAATATCACCAAATCCCTGAAACCATTTGTGAATGAATATTTCAGAAGCCTTCCTGATAAATAAATTCTAAAAACCATTAAGAAGTTGAGGTATTTAAGCCTGAAATTTTTAATAATGATTGTTTTATGTTTTTAAAACCACTAACCATTTTTGATCATATTGTACTTAATAATCTTAACTTCTTAATGGTTAATTAAACTTCACATTCTGAATTCGAACCGCATTTAGAATAGCCAACAGCGCAACCCCAACATCAGCAAAAACTGCTTCCCACATGGTCGCCAATCCGCCCGCACCCAAAATCAGTACAATCAGTTTTACACCAAAAGCCAATGCAATATTTTGAATTACAATCTGTTTTGTTTTTCGTCCGATTTTGATGGCAGTTGAAATTTTTGAAGGTTGATCGGTCTGGATGACCACGTCAGCAGTTTCAATTGCGGCATCACTCCCCATCCCACCCATCGCGATTCCAACATCACTCAATGCCAAAACCGGTGCGTCATTGATTCCGTCACCGACAAATGCAATGACATTCTTAGGATTGGTTTTTAATTCTTTTAATTTTTCAACTTTTCCTTCGGGTAAAAGATTTCCAAAAGCTTTGTCTATTTTTAATTCCCGTGCTATTTTTTGAACAATAGAATCTTTGTCTCCGCTCAGCATAATTGTTTGAGAAATACCATTTCGCTTCATTTCAGAAATGGCTTGTTTTGAATCTTCTTTGATTTTGTCTGCAATGGTTACATAACCTGCAAATTTTCCATCAATTGCCACCAAGACAATACTTTCTACAATTTCATCAATCTCGGTTTGATATGAAATATTGAATTTCTGAAGTAATTTTCCGTTTCCGGCCAGGATAGTTTTTCCATTTACGATCCCTTTCAATCCGTGACCGGAAATTTCTTCTACATTTCCTGCTTTGAATCCCGTTTGATGAAATTCAACAATTGCTTTGGCAATAGGATGTGTAGAATTGGATTCAATTGCTGAAAGATAATCCAGGAATTCTTCTTTCTCTAAATTGGTTGAATGGATTTCCCGGACTTTAAATACGCCTTCAGTCAGGGTTCCGGTTTTGTCCATCACGACCGTATTGATTTTCGCCATCAAATCCAGGTAGTTGGAACCTTTGAACAAAATCCCGTTTCG
>CAZKOC010000136.1:0-5926 GCA_964554275.1 uncultured Weeksellaceae bacterium | reverse complement strand
ACGATTCCGCTGGGAATGTGATTATCAAAAAACCGGCTACACCGGGAATGGAAAATCGCAAAACAGTTGTTTTACAATCACATCTTGATATGGTCTGCCAGAAAAATAACGATGTTGATTTTGATTTCGATACACAGGGAATTCAAATGTTTGTTGATACTGACGGCTTCGTAAAAGCCAAAGGAACGACTTTGGGAGCCGATAACGGCATCGGTGTTGCCACAATTATGTCCGTTTTGGAGTCTACTAATATTCCCCATCCGGCTATTGAAGCCCTTTTTACGATTGATGAAGAAACCGGAATGACAGGTGCTATCGGTTTAGATGAATCAATTTTAAACGGAGAAATTTTATTAAATCTGGATACCGAAGAAGATGATGAATTGACCATCAGTTGTGCCGGAGGATTAGATGTAACGGCCACAAAATCGTATCAGCCGGAGACTTTAAGTGGAGACATTTCTTCGTTAAAAGTGAATATCAAAGGCTTGAAAGGTGGCCATTCCGGTGGTGACATTCAATTAGGATTAGGGAATTCCAATAAGTTATTGGGAAGATTTCTTTATGAGTCTTTAAACTTCAAAGCGCAAATTACCCAAATGGAAAGCGGCGGACTTAGAAATGCGATTCCAAGAGAAGGTTATTTTATAATAGCTGTTCCAAATTCTGAATTGGAAAATGCAAAATCCGCTTTGGAAAATTTGAAAAATGATATCTTGAATGAATTCAGACCCATCGAACCAAGTATTACTATTCAAATTGAAAATACAGAAATCCAAAATTCAGCCGCTTCATTTGAAGAAACTCAAAAACTGGCTAAAGTTTTATTGGCGGCCTTTAACGGTGTTTACAGAATGAGCCCGGAAATGGAAGGCGTAACCGAAACTTCTAATAACGTGGCGAATGTAATCGTAAAAGACGGTGAAATGAAAATCCTGTGTTTATCACGTTCTGCTGTCGAATCGGGTAAAAAAGCAATTTCGGAATCATTAAAAGCTACTTTTGAATTGGCCGGGTTTAAAGTAGAATTTTCCGGCGGTTATCCCGGTTGGAGACCAAATGTCAATTCAGAAATTTTGGATTTGATGAAACCTTTGTACAAAGAAATGTTTGGTTCAGAGCCTAAGATCATTGCCACACATGGTGGTTTGGAGTGCGGAATAATTGGAGGGCACTACCCCAGCCTTGATATGATTTCATTCGGACCAAATATTTATGGTGCCCACTCACCTGATGAGCGTGTCGAAATTAAATCCGTTCAAAAATTTTGGGATTATTTTTTAAAAGTTCTAGAGCAGATTCCTGTCAAAAATTAACTTTTAATTCGTTTTCCTGCGCTATTAAATAATAGTTGTAACTTTAACAGGGTTACTATCAATTAGTTTATGCCTGCTTTAAAGCAATCAATAATTATATGGCTATTGCTATTGATGTCGTTTAATTTTATTTCGGCACAGGAAACGGCTGTAGATAATTGGTTGGACAAATCCAGGAAATTTCATGAGAAATCTGAATTGGATTCTTCCTGGTCATATAGCATAAAAGCAGAGAATTTAAGTCGTTCAAAGAATTACACCAAAGGAATTTTACATGCTAAAATCATTCAGGCCAATTTACAAATTGAATGGGATGAACTTGGCAAAGCAGAAATAAATGCAAAAGAAGTGATAAAACTTGCACGGCAAATACACGACAAATTTGCGGAAGCAGTTGGCTATATGCAACTTGGGCAGGTTAAATTATATTCCAATGAAATGGAACAGGCTCTCCCCTATTTCGAAAAATCCATTCAGGGTTATTTTTCTAAAAACCCTTCTCCGGAAGCAGCACTGGCTTACAATGATTATGGTTATACATTGGGGAAATTAGGAAAACTGGAAATGCAGGCAGAAAATTTGCTGGTTGCCTTGAGAATCCACGAAAAATTGACGCCTATCAATAATTCTGAAATGGCCATTGTCCTGAACAATTTATCTACTGTTTATTTGGAATTGAGGCAATCGGAAAAAGCGATTGACTATGCAAAACAATCCCTGATTTACAGGAAAAAAGCGGGTAACGTTGATCAACTTGCATTAGGCTACTGCAACATCAGCCAAATGTACCGGGGAGTGGATCTGGGGGAAGCGGAAAAATACCGGAAACTATGCGTTGATTTTTCAGAACAATCAGGCAATGAGACACGGCTTATGCAATCTTATATTACCTCTGCTTTGATTTTCAGCGATAAGAAGGATCTGGATTCTGCTATGAAATTCGAGCAAAAAGCGATTAACATTCTGGAAAAAAACAAAAATCACCCCATGATGCTTTCACGACGTTATTTGGCAATGAGCATGCATGCTATTTCATTAAAAAAAGACTCAACAGAAATTTTGAATTATTTAGGCAAATCGAAAAATTTAGCGTTAGAAAGTCAGGATAAGGTCACTTTGCGCGAAATAAATTATCAGTATTATGTTTTTTATAAAGACCAACAAAACTTTGAAAAATCGCTGGAATCTTACCAAATATTTAATCGGTATAGAGACAGTATCATCAATGAAAACACAAAAGCCAATATTGCTGAATTGGAAACCAAATACAATACAGAGAAAAAAGATAACCAGATAGTTCAACTTTATACCGATCAAAGAATAAAACAGTTACAGATTGAAAAACAAGAAGCATTGATTGCCGGAAACCTGCTGGAAGCCAAGCAAAAGGAAAAAGAAATTCAAATACTGTCTCAGGAGAAAGAATTGCAGGATTTACGTATCAGCAAACAAAATGAAGAATTGGAAAAACAACAATTAATCACTTTGTCCAATATGCAGAAATTACAATTGGCTGAGAAGGAAAAAATCATTCAGGACAGAAAACTCAGAAATTCCCGATCAGTACAATATTTGACTTTTGCTTCCATCGGATTGCTTTTTGTTCTCACCTTTTTCTTATTTAACCGCTATCAGCTGAAACGGAAATTAAAGGAACAGAAAAAATTGCTGGACATCAGGGAAAACATCGCCAAAGATTTACATGATGAAATTGGCTCTACACTTACCAGTATTAAAATTTTATCGGAAGTTTCCGATAAAAGAATTAAAAAGCAACAACCGGAAATTTCCGAATTCCTAAATAAAATTACTGAACAATCAGCCATGGCACAGCAAAGTATAAGCGACATAGTCTGGAGCGTAAAGCCCGGAAATGACTCGTTTGAAAATATGATTATTCGGATGAGGGAATATATTGCGCAAACTCTGGAGGTTAAAAACATCCAGACTACAATTCTGTTTGATGAGAACCTTCAGGGGAATAGTTTACGTACGGAATTCAGAAGAGATTTCCTCATGATTTTCAAAGAAGCTATTAATAATATTGCCAAACACTCTTCTGCAACTGAAGTTAGCATTGGTCTAAAAGAATTAAATAAAATGATTCTGATGGAAATCACAGACAATGGAAAAGGATTTGATCCTGATTTGTCAAGTAACCGGAATGGTTTGAAAAATATGCAAAACCGGGCGGAATTTTTAAACGCAAAATTGGACATCCGTTCCAAAATAAATCAAGGAACTAAAATTGAACTGTTGTTGAAAACCACATAATTATGTGATTGACCGAATTTTTAAATGATGATAACTTTGCCTTATGATTACTAAAATTTTACTCTACGACGACAACGAATTCATTAGACAAACTGTTCCTCTCTTACTGAATCCTGTCGAGATGCAGGTAATTGCCACGCAAAATAACCCATCTACCATTTTGGATGACATTGAGGAATCTTCCCCTGATCTTATTTTGATGGATATAGATATGCCCAAAATGAATGGTGTGGAAGCGGTGCTAAAAATACGTACAAAATTTAAAGACATCCCCGTTGTTATGCTGACGGTTTTTGAAGATAATGAACATATTTTTGATGCCATTTGCGCCGGTGCGTCGGGGTATATCCTCAAACGAAACGTAAGTGAGGAAATCGAAAATGCAATCAGAATGGCGCTCAAAGGTGAAGCTCCCATGACAGGGACTGTAGCCCGAAAAGTCCTGCAAATGCTTCCACGCGCACAAGGTGCGGAACAGGAAAAAAACAATTTATCTTTAAGAGAAAATGACATCCTTCAACTTCTCGTCAAAGGCTTCAGCTATAAAATGATTGCATCGGAGTTGTTCATCAGCATAGATACTGTTCGGTTTCATATCAAAAAAATCTACGAAAAACTACAAGTTCATTCTGCAACAGAAGCCGTTTCAAAAGCCATCAAAAACCGTTGGGTCTAATTTTTTAGCAATTATTTTAAAAGAATTTTGATTAAAAACCACATTGTTATGTAGTTGACAGTGCTGTATCGTACAAATAACTTTGTAGCGAATATCAAACCCTCTTTTATATGAAAACAATTTTTACAATTTTATTTTTGATGATTTCCATTGGTCTCGGATTTTCACAAAATGTAACTATTCCCGACTCAAATTTCAAAAACGCTCTGCTGACACATGATCCTGTAATTGATATAAACAGCGATGGTGAAATTCAGGTTTCGGAAGCTGAAGCCGTTGGCGATATTTTAAATCTTGGTGACAAAGGCATTTCAGATTTAACCGGAATTGAAGCTTTTACAAATCTTATCCGGCTGAGCTGCCAGCAAAATAATCTGACTTCGCTTGATTTATCGGCCAATCTTACCCTCCAAAACCTGAATGCTTGGGGAAATCATTTTACAATGCTGAACGTTACCCAAAATACAGCTTTGACGTATCTGGAAATAAGCGGAAGCGATTTGACTGAACTTGATATAACCAACAACCCAAATATTAATTTTCTGAGTATCGGTTACAACCAAATCGGAGAGCTCGATTTATCACAAAACGTCAATCTGATCAATTTCACATCACTCGGAAACCCGCATATTTCTTTGGATTTTTCATTATGTCCTTTGTTGGAATTTGTCAGCATTGCTGATTTAAGCTCCCTGCAATTTGTCAATCTGCAAAACGGACACAATTCCACTATGGGTCTATATTTACAGGAGGTTCCACAATTAGATTGTGTAAGAGTTGACGCTGAAATTATGGGGAATATTCCGGAATCATGGACTTACCCGGAAGAAACAAATTTTAGTGACGAATGCATGATGGGAGCTCAGGATTTGATTCAAAATGAAATTCAGATTTATCCGAATCCTGCAAAAGATCAATTTTTTATTCGTTCTGACGAACAAATTCAAACGGTTGAAATTTATTCCGTTTCCGGAGAAAAATTACTGAGTAGAAATGGACGGGACATTCAATCCTTAAATGTTTCAAATTTATCAAAAGGCATTTATTTAGTAAGAGTGAAAACCAACTCAGGTAAAGTTTTTTCTCAAAAATTAATTATTCAGTAAATTAAAAAATCATGAAAGCAATAATCATTTCAATGTTATTGATCTTGAGTGTTCAAAACACTTCTGCTCAAATTCTGGAAAAATTAGGGCAAAAAGCAGCAGATGCAGTTGAAAGAACCCTTGAAGACCGTGTTACCAAAGAATCATCTGAAAAAACAGATAAAGTATTGGATGGTCTGTTGTAAAAGATTTGTTCGAGAAAGGTTCGGCTTCGACGAGCGATATTTTGTTTGACAGCGGAAAAGCAACCTTAAAACCAAGCAGTTTTACAATTTTGGACGAACTGGGAAATGGATTGAAACAAAACAATACACAGATTATTATCATTGGTCATACTGACAGTGACGGTTCGGAAGATGCCAACCAAAAATTGAGTGAACAACGTGCAGAAAGTGTAAAAAATTACCTCACTTCAAAATATAATATTTCCTCATCGCGCATTATGACGACCGGGAAAGGAGAATCGGACCCTGTATCATCCAATAATACGGAAGACGGAAAAAAGCAAAACCGAAGAGTGGAATTTAAAAAGTTATAGTTGTTTAATTATTCCG
>CAZKOC010000135.1:3753-6012 GCA_964554275.1 uncultured Weeksellaceae bacterium | reverse complement strand
TTTCTTTGCAAACTCAAAATTAGCGAAAAATGCAGACGTTTATATTTTTAATGGTACTTATAATTGTGGTTTGTATATTAATTACATTGGTTATCTTATCACAAAACCCTAAAGGCGGAGGGCTTTCTTCCACATTTGGTGGTTCCGGCGGCGGACAGATGTTTGGTGTGCAACGTACTAATGAATTTTTGGACAAAGCAACCTGGACTTTAGCTACCATAATTGTCGTATTGATAATCACAGCTAATGTACTGCAAGAGAATCCCTATGCGTCAACGACTGTTCCGGTGGATGGTGTTCCGGTAGAATTACCTCAACAATCATCTCCGACACCCGACCAGCCTGCAACTCCTGTTCAGACCCCTGAAGGGGAATAATTAGAAATTATTTTTCAATATAAAAAACCCCGCATAAAAAGCGGGGTTTTATTTTTTCAACTATTTAACTTTGTGCCGCAGGTTTTGCAGTAAACTGCTCCATCTAAATGATAACTGTCGTGACAATGAGGACAAACCTGCGTATTTTTTGGTGGTTCATGTTGATTCTTCGTGCGGCTTATCTCAGAAGATACAATTCCGGTTGGGACGGCAATTACCCCATAACCGATGATCATGACCACCGATGCCAGAAATTTACCGATTGAAGTTACAGGCGCCACATCTCCATACCCCACAGTAGTCAGCGTTACTACTGCCCAATAAATGCTTGTCGGAATGCTCGTAAATCCCGATTCGGGATGCTTGCCTTCTACAACATACATGATGGAGCCTATTACAACGACAATCAAAATGATGAACGAAAGAAAAACAATTATTTTAGCCCTGCTTTGGCGCAAAGCAATCAAAAGCATACTTCCGCCGCGTAAAAATTGGGTTAACCCAAATATCCTGAAAATCCTGAATAAGCGCAGGATCCTTATACTTGACAAATATTTCGTGGACGGATAAAAAAGACCTAAATACGTCGGTAAAATACTTAGCAGGTCTATGATTCCGTAAAAACTAAAAAAATACCGCCACGGCTTTCTCACACTATACAAACGCAAAGCGTATTCAATGGTAAAAAGTATGGTTACCACCCATTCCAGTGCTACCAGAACAACATGATACTTTGCATTTATAGAGGGAACAGATTCCAGCATCACCAACGCCACACTGAAAAGAATGGTGATCAGCAGCAATATATCAAATAACTTACCCCAAGGCGTATCTGCTTCAAATATGATTTCAAATATCTTTTTTTTCAGCTGATTTTCCTTTGACTTTTCCATTCTGGGAAAAATCAATTTATCCTGAAGATTCATTTATCGTAATTTTGTAAAACGAATTTACATAATTTTCTATGAAGACAATATTAATTAGCGGAGCAACCGGACTGGTAGGTAAAAAGATCGCACGGGAGTTAAAAGCAAAAAATTATACTGTCAGATGCTTGTCCAGAAAAAAAGGAAATGATTTTTTTTATTGGAGCCCTGAGGAAAATTATATAGACCCGAAAGCTTTTGAAAACCTAGATGTCATCATCCATCTTGCAGGGGCTCCCGTTTCAGAAAGATGGACGGATGATTACAAAAAAGAACTTTATGACAGCCGGATAAAAACTGCAAAACTGCTTTTTGACTATACAAAAAAATATGCACCCGGACTCAATACATTTATTACCGCTTCCGGAAGCAATTATTACGGAACATTTACCTCTGAAAAAAAACTTACCGAATCAGATGAAAATAGTAAAGATTTTTTAGGAAATCTTTGTCGTGATTGGGAAAATGCCGCTTTTAAATTTGAAGCAATGGGAACACGTGTAATTGCACTAAGAACTGGTGCTGTTCTATCTGAGAACAATGGAATTCTCAAAAAATTAACTCCCATAGTGAAAATGAATCTGGCTTCTCCACTGGGTTCAGGAAAACAAATTATGCCATGGATTCACATTGATGATTTAGTTGCCATTTACATATTCACTTTGGAGAATGAGAATCTGAAAGGAGCATTTAATGCTGTTGCGCCCGAATCTGTCACCAATCGAGAATTCACAAAAAAACTTGCCAAAGTGATGAATAAGGCAATCATCTTCCCAAACGTTCCTTCTGTTATTTTAAAATTAATGCTGGGTGAAATGTCTTCTATTGCTTTGGAGGGAAGTACGGTTTCCGCACAAAAAATTCAAAATACAGGATTTAGATTTAAATTCCCTGAATTAGGGCCTGCGTTTAAAGATTTATTAAAATAAAAAAACCGCCGAAAACAGTCAAGTACC
>CAZKOC010000135.1:0-3653 GCA_964554275.1 uncultured Weeksellaceae bacterium | reverse complement strand
GCCTGCGTTTAAAGATTTATTAAAATAAAAAAACCGCCGAAAACAGTCAAGTACCGACGGTTTTATTCTCAATGTGCTATTAATAATTTAAACTTCTTCCTCGTTTCCTTGTAACAGGAATTTGTAAATCAAACCACCTGCAATAGCTCCTGCAATCGGAGCTACCCAAAACAACCAAAGCTGTTGAATTGCTGCTCCTCCTACAAAAATAGCCTGAGAAGTAGAACGGGCAGGATTTACCGAAGTATTTGTAATCGGTATTGAGATCAAGTGAATTAAGGTCAAAGCCAAACCTATCGCAATTCCTGCAAATTTTCCGTTTGCCCATTTATCGGTTGCTCCCATGATCACAATCAGAAAGAAAGCTGTCAGCACAAACTCAGTCAAAAATGCCGCATACAGACTGTAACTTCGGTCAAAGTAAACGGGCATATTGTAGAAATTAGTTGCAAACGCACCTCCTCCCTGGGTGGTGGGAACATCGGCCCCACTCAGTATCGACCATAAAACCGAAGCAGCAGCCGTTGCCCCTACGATTTGTGAAATAATGTAAGGCAATAATTCTTTAGCGGAAAATTTACCGCCTGCCAAAAGACCAAAGGAAACCGCAGGATTGAAATGACCTCCGGAAATATGGCCTACCGCATAAGCCATCGTCAAAACCGTTAAACCAAAAGCGAGCGCGACACCCAAAAGACCGATCCCGATTTCCGGGACACCTGCAGTAAAGACGGCACTTCCGCAACCACCAAAGACAAGCCAAAAAGTTCCGAAGAACTCAGCAAAATACTTTTTCATTATATAAAAATTTAAATTAGTTGGAGGTAAAAATAAAGATTAATTATGAATTATCATTTCGCTGAAAGAATAAATTGTGTTATAACCTCTTGATTTGAAATATGCCTCAAAACCATCCCGCGCCGTTACCAAAAGAAAATCACCACCCCAGGCACCCAAGTTCTTCACACTTCCTTTATAATCAGTAAAGTATAAATCTTTTACTTTAGGTAAATTTAATTTGGATGAAATCATTTCTTCATGAAGATTCATCAATGTTTCAAATTCATCTAAAGATTTTGCATTCAAAATATTGAAACTCAGGCTAGAAATTCCATTTAACCATTCAGTATCTTTTGGTAAATCCCTGTAGTTTTTGGAAACATGAATTTGAGTATCCTGTTTTTGATTCAGATGAACAAAATACAACCGATCAGAAAATTCCGGCCGGAACATCACAGGTTCAATTTTTCGCCCGGAGGACATGTTCTGATATAAAATCGGAGAATTCATTCCTGCGCAGGCAATATCATACCCACTTGTTTTAAATGTTAATTTGTTTAGTTCAAACGCATCAGTTTCAGAAAATTGCGCCAGTAAATGAATCAAAGTTGAACTACTTCCCAAACCCCAATCCTTTGAAAATTCAAGTTGGGTTTTACAATGTATATTTCGGGTTTGATCTTTAAAAAAGCCAGGGTTTAACTGCTCAATTGCCTGGAATAATTCTTTTAATTTTCGGGTTAATTCTTCATCAGAAAAATTTAAAATCCTAAGAGACTTCAATTCAAATTCCGCAGAAAACCAAAGTGATCTGTCATGTAGAAAGGCGTCCCAAATCAAAACCGGATTTTCGGAATTCTCCAGATAATCCACTTCCAGAGTCTGTCCCGATTTTGTGGGAATTGCAAAAGCCAGGGCCCCGTCGAGAACGGCATACTCTCCCGAAATCAGTAATTTACCGTTAGCCCTGAAGTTGTTCAAAGTTTCAAGTTTTGCATTGTTAACTTTGTCAAAATTCAGAACTTTGACAAAGTTTTAAATTAAGATGCCGCCGAGCTCGTCGTAACTCCCGAACTGATTTTCTTCACCAATCCCTGCAAAGTATTTCCTGGGCCTACTTCAATGAATTCTACGGCACCGTCCTTTACCATATTCAAAACGGATTGTGTCCATTTTACTGGAGCTGTCAGCTGTGCGATCAGATTTTTCTTGATTTCTTCCGGATCAGTAACCGCCAATGTAGTTACATTCTGATAAACCGGACAAATCGGAGTTTTAAATTCCGTTTGGCGGATGGCTTCCGCCAATTCTTCTTCTGCCGGTTTCATAAGGGGTGAATGAAATGCACCACCCACAGGTAAAATCAATGCGCGCTTGGCTCCGGCTTCTTTCAATTTTTCACATGCTTTTTCCACCGCAGGGACTTCACCAGAAATTACCAGCTGTCCAGGACAATTATAATTCGCAGCAACCACAATCCCTTCGGTTTCAGCACAAATTTGTTCTACAACAGCATCGTCCAATCCCAAGATCGCCGCCATAGTCGAAGGTTTCAGCTCACAGGCTTTCTGCATAGCCATTGCACGCTTGTAAACCAGGTTCAATCCTGATTTGAACTCCAGAGTTTCGTTTGCAACCAAAGCAGAGATTTCACCAAGAGAATGTCCTGCAACCATATCGGGCCTGAAGCCTTCCAGCGTTTTGGCCAAAATAACCGAATGTAAAAAAACCGCAGGTTGCGTAACTTTGGTCTGTTTTAACTCGTCGGCAGTTCCTTCGAACATGACTTTTGAAATTTCAAATCCTAATTGTTCATCCGCCTTTTGGAATAATTCTTTTGCCAAAGGTGAGTTTTCATATAAATTCTTACCCATTCCTGTAAATTGGGCTCCTTGTCCCGGAAATACGTATGCTTTCATTGTCGGATTTCTTAATTAAGTTAAATGTAATAATTATTTGGATTCCTTTTCATTTTCCCACATTTTGGAAAGAAATAAATAACGTTTGAAAACGTGATGCGCGTGCAGTTTTGAAATGATATAACCCTCTCCTCCGTCTAAAATACCCAATCTCAAAACATAATGATGTACAAACCGGAACCATGGTTTTACCCAAAAATGGAAAACATTTGGCTTCAATTTTTTTGCAAATAATTCTTTGGCTCTCAGGATTGAATATTGAGTAAGCTTGCGGTCATATTCCTCCACAGAAAAATAAGAATAATGGTCTAATCTGTTATTTAAATATCTTACCTTTCCTTTGCTGTCAATCAGTTCATGCACAAGCCTTCCTTCACCATACCGGTTTTTAGATTTTTTGAAAAGCCGGATTGCCTTATCATTTTGCCAACCTGAACGTTTGATGTATTTTTCCATGAAATAAAAACGGCGGTAAACAAAGAAAGCATCGGCTCTGTCTTGTTTTACTTCGTTAATCATTTCATTTATAAGTGCTTTGGAAATCCTTTCATCAGCATCAAAAAAAGTTACCCATTCATTTTTTGCCTGGTCTATGGCAAAGTTTTTCTGAGCTGTAAAATTGTCAAACTTGCGGGTAATAAATGTTACTTTCGGGTGTTTCTTGGAAATCTCAGCCGTACGGTCCGTACTTTCAGAATCTACAATGATGATTTCATCTGCGTACCAGGCTTCTTCCAAAAATTTTTCAATATTTCTTTCTTCATTGTACGTGATAAGTAAAGCCGAAATTTTGGGGATTGCCTCAACATATTCCTTAGGTAAATCAACCTTTCCGAAATTGTTTTGTAAAAATTTATCTGCCTCTGTCCTTACATAATTATATTCCAATTTCTTATAAAGTTTAGTAGTCCGGTTAAACAATTGTTTTTCGGTAAGGTTGTCAACGGTTTGTTT
>CAZKOC010000134.1:2460-6064 GCA_964554275.1 uncultured Weeksellaceae bacterium | reverse complement strand
CTTGTAAAAGTAAAGAAAGAAAATCATTTGTAGATTTATAAATTGATTTAAAAAATTAACCTGATGAACCATTTTTCGATAGGATTTTACAATACCGAAAATTTCTTTGATACCAGTGACGATTCATTTAAACACGATAACGAATTTACTCCCAACGGAAGTAAAAAGTGGACAGAAAAAAGATACCGGAACAAGGTCCGGAAAATAGGGCAGGCAATCAGCCAGTTAGGGCTTAAAGAAACCAGCCGGCCACCTTTGTTTGTTGGTTTGGCTGAAGTTGAAAATGCAAAAGTTTTGAATGATTTGATTCATTCCGAAAATCTTAATGAATTTAATTACAATTATATTCATTTTGAATCGCTGGATGAAAGAGGAATAGACACCGCGTTGATTTATAGAAAAGATTTGATTCATCCGGAAAATATTGAACCTATCCGGCTGACTTTTCCGGAAACGGGTGATCCTACTGATTTCACCCGTGATGTCTTGTATGTGCAATTTAAATTTCAGGAATATCTCATCCATACGTTTGTGATGCATCTGCCATCCCGGAGAGATGTTGATGTAAATCGCGATTTTAGAAATATGATACTCACGAAAGTAAGAAAACGAATGGATGATATTTTTGAACAAAACCCTGATTCCTACATAGTTCTCATGGGTGATATGAACGGAAATCCTGATGATCTGGATGCTGTTAATATATTGAAAACCAAAGAGGTGAATCAAATAGAACCACATGAATTATACAACCCTATGTTCGAATTGAAGAAAAGTACAGGGTCACTTAAGCATGCAGGTAAATGGATTTTGTTTGACCAGGTTTTGTTTTCACATTCTTTTTTCCAGCCTTCAGGAATTGTCTGGGACCATACGGAAGTATACAGAGACAAAATGATTCAGGACTGGGACAGAAGGTTTTCCGGTTCTCCTTTTCGTACTTATGCCGGTAATAAATATTTAGGCGGATACAGTGACCATTTTCCTGTGTATGCAATTTTAAATTACTAAATTTGCCCTCTTGAATAAAATGAATTTTGAAGAATGAATTTAACTAACTATCTAGACTCTACTTATTTAAAAACCCCTAAACAAAGTGGTTTATCTGACTCTGAAACTTTGGAGAAAGTTCATAAATTGACGAATGAGGCCATTGAGAATGATTTTTTCGCGGTGATGATTCGCCCGGACTATGTACGTTCCGTGCGCATGCTGATAGATGAAAAACAGGCAAAAGTAAAGCTCGGAACTGTTATTGATTTCCCCGAAGGAAAAAGTACGGTTACTGAAAAGCTATCCGAGGCGCAAAAAGCGATCGCGGACGGAGCGGATGAATTGGACTTTGTAATTGATTATACGGCTTTTAAAAAAGGAAATGAGGAAAAAGTCAAGGAAGAAGTGGAGTCCTGCTCACGTTTGGGACTGAAGGAAGGGAAGGTTGTAAAATGGATCATAGAAACAGCCGCTTTGAGTGACGATGAAATCATAGCAATGTCTAATCTCATAAAAGAAATCACTTTGGAAAAACTTTCAGCCTTTCCGGTTGAAAATGTTTTCGTGAAGTCCTCCACGGGATTTTATACTACGGTTGACGACAAGCCCAATGGAGCCAATGAGCATGTTATAAAATTGATGTTGGAAAACTCAGATCCACTTCCGGTGAAAGCTGCGGGAGGTGTGAAAACGAAAGCCGAAGCCGAAACAATGATAAAGCTGGGTGTGAAAAGAATTGGAACCTCTTCTGCAATGCAGATTATTTCAGGACAAAAAAGTGACGGCAGCTATTAAACAATACTTTTTATTAAAATCCGTTTATTAAGATAAACTTATTTATATTAAATTTAGCAAAAATTAAAAAATGAACAGATATTTCCTGCTTGTCCTGGTTTTTTTCGGCTTGTTTTACAGTTGTTCAGACAGCGAATTGCTGACACCCGGAGATGAATTCCAGACTCCCATTCTGCCCGGAACCTTTACTGCTGAATTAGATGGTGTTTTTCATGATTTCAGTGAAACAGCTTCAGTAACTTCAAACGACGCGAAAACGATTATAGACGGAGTCAACACAGAAGGGCAGTCAATCAAGATATCTTTTCCGGCAACGCTTGCAGAAGGGACCTTTAGCCAAGGTGGCGGTGCAATGATCATGCTCATTATGGGCGGTGATGCCGGAACATTTCTAAATGTTAACACCTCCGGTCAAATGCTTCCGTTTAAAGTCAAAATTACCGAACTCAATATGGCTGCCAGGGTTGTAAGCGGAAATTTTTCAGGAGAGGTCATGAACTTTCTTTCCGGAGAAACCCTGACAATTACCAACGGTATCTTTAAAGAAATACCTTTTACAATTGAACAAGGAGGAGACGGTATACTGAAAGGTAAATTTGACAACGTGTTATTAGATTTCAGTACAGACGCAATTGCTACGGGAAATATTACCCATGCGACAATATCAGGTCAAAATGCTGAATTACAAAATTTAAAAATCACTGTTCCCGGTGGACTGGAAGTCGGAAGCTTCACAGAGGCTGATGAGATGATAATAGAAGTGTCATTGGGTACTACAGGGAATCCTAATGACGTCTATACCAATTATGACGAAGAAAATGATGCTTATCTGCCTGTTACGCTTGTTATTTCACAAATAACACAGGATATAGAAGGGAGGGTGATAGGAACTTTTAAAGGAACTATCAAGAAATTTACGGGAGGAACCGGTGAAGAAATAGAAATTACAGATGGAGTAATTGATGTTCCGATTGTGGTAACACCTTAAATAAAACTCTGATTCAAAATACTGAACCGGATGCTGAAAAGCTTCCGGTTTTTTATTTTTCTTTGTTTTCTGTTGCTGATGTGTCACAGCCACAACCTTTAGAGCAGGATTTTTTATTTTTCGAACCAAAGGATTCCTTTCCCATTTTGATGGCATATAAAACCGCTATTCCAAATACAATGGCGATGAATACATATTGAATAATTGTCCAGAACATTTATTAGTGATTATGTTATTAAAATCTTTAATTTACTTCAAAACCTGATAGGCAATCAATGCAGCCACGTAAGCCAATCCGGTCATAAAAATCATTTGGACGAATGTCCATTTCCATGAATCGGTTTCTTTTCTCACAATCGCGATCGTACTCATGCACTGCATTGCAAAGGCATAAAATAACAACAATGAGATCCCGGACGCGAAATTATACGATGGTTTTCCTGTATTCGGATTGATTTCCTTTGCCATTCGTTCTCTTATGGTCAGCTCGTCTTCAGTATCGCCCAAGCTATAAACCGTAGCCATCGTCCCTACAAAAACTTCTCTTGCCGCAAATGATGAGATCAACCCGATTCCCATCTTCCAGTCATACCCCAGCGGCTCTATTGCAGGTTCGATTGCCTGTCCCATATAACCTAAAAAGGAATGTTCCAGTTTGTAAGAAGTAATTTCATTTTCCAATTCATCTCTGCTCAGGTCCGGATTTTGAGCAACAACAATTTCTTCCGCATTATTGAACTTTTCCCCTAACCCAAAAGAACCCAAAACCCATAAAATTATACTGATTGCAAGAATTACTTTTCCGGCACCTACAACAAATCCCAAAGA
>CAZKOC010000134.1:0-2360 GCA_964554275.1 uncultured Weeksellaceae bacterium | reverse complement strand
AAATTATACTGATTGCAAGAATTACTTTTCCGGCACCTACAACAAATCCCAAAGACTTTTCCCAGACAGTCAGCAACACATTTCTCCAAACGGGAAGTTTGTAAGAAGGCATTTCCATTATCAAATAACTTTTGAAATCGGATTTGATTATTTTTTTCAAAATCCATGCGCTTCCAAGTGCCCCTGCAATTCCCAGGACATACATGGCAAAAAGCATCAATCCCTGAAGGTTGAATCCCTGAAATTTTTTATCGGGAATAATCAGCCCGATAATCACAACATAAATCGGCAGCCTTGCCGCACAAGTCATAAAAGGTGTAACCAGGATGGTAATCAGGCGTTCCTTGTCGTTTTCTATGTTTCTGGCAGACATCACTGCCGGAATTGCACAAGCCGCTCCGGACATCAAAGGCACGGCACTTTTTCCGCTTAGCCCGAATGGTTTGAGCCACCTGTCCATCAAATAAACCACACGGCTCATATAACCGGATTCTTCCATAATCGAAATGAACAGAAAAAGGATTACAATTTGTGGAACAAATATCACAATGCCACCAATTCCGGCGATGACCCCATCTGTCAACAAACCGTTGATTGGCCCATCGGGTAGAACATTTGCAACACTTCCGGTAAGCCATGTAAAAGACTCATCTATGAAATCCATAAATGGTGCCGACCATGCAAAAACGGCCTGGAATATCAAAAGCAGAAGTCCAAAGAAAATCACATATCCGAAAATCGGATGAATTAAAATCCGGTCTGATTTTTCCGTGAAAGAAGTCCTTTTATCAGGGGAGTGCGTTACGATTTCTCGTAATTGGTTGTTGATTACCTCATAGCGGTCGATGGTTTCTTTGACCTGTAATCGTTTAAAAATAATCTTATTTTGCTGTTTTAATTTTTCAACCTCTTTTTTTTGTGCATCTGAAAAATGTATTATTTCTTTTTGTGCCAACACTTGCCATGCCTTGTAATCACTTTCTATTGAGAACTGATTTTTTACCAGGTGGATTTTTTCTGCGAATTCATTTGGAATGGAATATGAATCAGGATAAACCGGAATGGTTTCATGTAGGGCATCTTTGAGTTCATTCAGTCCCTTTCCATTTCGGGCATCGGTAGTTATGACTTTGGTTTGAAGAATTTCCTGTAATTTATCTAAGTCGATCGTAATCCCGTTTTTTCCGGCTTCATCTATCATGTTGATGACAAATATTGCCGGAATCCCAAGCTCACGTACTTGCCGATAAAGTAAAACAGCTCTTTTCAGGTTGTCGGCTGTGCCGACAATGACACCCAAATCAGGATGCTGTTGGTGTGAAGGATTGCTCAAAACATCAGTTACAACCTGTTCGTCTAATGAAGCAGGATAAATTCCGTAAGTTCCCGGAAGGTCTATGAGTTGGTATCTGGATTCTTCATGGGTAAAAGTTCCTGTTTTCTTTTCTACCGTCATCCCGGGGTAGTTTCCGATTTTTTGTCGGAGCCCGGTCAATAAATTAAACAAAGAAGATTTGCCAACGTTGGGGTTACCTATGAGTGCTATTTTCTTCACGTCCATCAGATAGATTCAATTAGAATGGAATTTGCTTCGGTTTTCCTCAAGGCAACCAAATTACGATTTTCAGAAAGCTGAATGCAAAGCGGCCCGCCAAATGGAAGACGTTTTCTAAGTATGATTACAGAACCGGGCAAGATCCCCAATTCATATAGTTTTACCGGGATTTCTTCGGATGTATACCCTGTTATTCTTGCAGATTCATCTATTCTGAGATGCGTTATCGTTCTTTTGGAATCCATTGTTAATTATGATCAGCAGCAAAGGTATTTAATTAAAATTAATCTAAATAATGAGTTTTCTTAATTGAGATGGATTGAATAAGAGAGTGATATAATTCATTCTGTAAAAAATTAAAAACTGTATTATCTTTATTTCGAATTCAAAACTAAACATATGAAACAATTGGTATTGATTACCGGCGCTTTTTACGGAATGGTTTCGGTTATTTTGGGTGCGTTTGGCGCACATGCCTTCAGGAAGATACTGCCGGCGGATAAGCTCGCAAGTTTTGAAACAGGTGTGAAATACCAAATGTACCACGCACTGCTGCTTGTGGCTATCGGATTATTCCTGCAGTTTCAGACTACGTTGGAGAAAAGCGCCGCATGGTGTATCATCACCGGGACTTTTATCTTCTCAGTTAGTATTTACTTTTTATCCTTTGCCGATCATTGGGGTATGAACCTGAAATGGTTAGGTCCCGTCACACCAATTGGCGGATTGCTTATGATTGCCGGGTGGGCACTGTTAATCGTTTATTTCTTTAAAAGAAATTGATTATTCGTCGTACCAGGTATCT
>CAZKOC010000133.1:0-6118 GCA_964554275.1 uncultured Weeksellaceae bacterium | reverse complement strand
CAGGCTTCCAAATCCGTATTCAAAATCAACTCTCCATCTATAATGGCTTTCTTGCTGAAATCAGGCTCTCCGTTGCCCCAGGCAAATCCGTCCCAAAGGGTAGAGGACGGGCAGTTGGAAGGAATGGATTGTAATTCGTAGGCTCCTAAATCTATGTTCGCTCCGAACAACCTTGGATTACCCGCAAGATCTTTGGTATTTTCGCCCAAACCTGTAAATAGAGTATTGTTTCCTGCATTTATAACCGGCGAATTATCCAAAAGCGTATAATCCCCGTCCGAAGCATTGCTGAAAACATCATCGGCTACGATGCTTGTTCCGTCAAGATTACCGTCCGTTCCACCTGCATTTCCTTCAATTAGTGAATATTGTGCAGTATAAGTTCCTGAAACAGTTCCGTAAACAATGGAGTTATTCAGTTGGGATGTCCCTCCTTCAATGTCCATTGCCGTGGTAGAAGCCGAGTTCACGGCGATATTATTAGACAAAGTAACGTTGGTAAATACCGGATTTCCAGACAGATTGCGGAAACCGCCACCCTGAAAATTGGTGCTGTTATCTGCAATGAGGACATTCGTTAATACCATTTCCGAATTTTCATTAAAAATTCCACCTCCACCTGCTCCTGTGGTTGTCAGTGTAGCTGAATTGCCTGTAATGCTGACATTGGTAAGTACCGAAACTGAGCTATTGTTACGTATTCCGCCTCCGTATTGTGCGGTATTGTCCTTTATAATGGTGTTGCTAAGAGTAATGGGGGCATTGACGTTGTAAATCCCACCACCGGAAGTAGCTGCCTGATTGTTTTTGATGACCAGATTGTTAAATGCAGGTGCGGTATTCCTGTTGTACATACCTCCGCCGTTGACAAAACTTTTTCCGTTCATCAGGGTAAATCCGTCCAATAGGGCGGTACTGTTCAATGCGTTGTCATCGTTCCAGATTAGAGGTCTTGTATTTTCGCCATTCAAAACAGAACCTTCAGAAGCCGTTTTATTGGGTAGAATCCTTTCGTCATCTAATGTTTTGATGTTATTATCAGGGTCGAAACCACCGTAGATTTCCACATTGTTTTTCATCACAAAACTATTGTCACCTACATTGTAATTCCCAATGGCTACAAAAACTTTTTGCACACCTTCAGTATGTATGGCATTGTGTAAATCGTCGGTAGCGTTGTCCCAATCGTTTCCACTTCCATTACCGGCTGTTGCTACTTTTACATAAACGATACCGTTCCCGTCAGGGGTGATAGGAATATATTGATTTTCGTAAGCTCCTAAATCAATGATATCTCTTATAACTCTCGGGTTGCCTGCCAGGTCTTTGGTATCTGCATCTAATCCCGAAAAGTAAGTATTTCTTCCTTCATTTATGACCGGAGAGTCATCCAATAAAGTATAATCATGTGCTGACGGGTTGGCAAATACCTGCGAAGGTGTAATTGATGTTCCGTCGAGATTACCACTGATGATGTCACCTTCATCGCCCTGTATTAAAGAATACCCTGCTATGCGGTTTACTGATATTTCGCCAAAAACGATAGAATTATTGAAACCAGCCCACGCAGAAGATACACCACCTACATTGCCGATAATGGTAGCATTGATAAACGTTGGAGCGCTAAATTCTCCCGTTTGAAATGCGCTGCTGGCATTATCGGCTGCCGTATTTCCGGTCATCAGAATGTTTCTCAATTGGGAATGTGAGATTGAGAAAAACATTCCGCCACCCTCATTTGCGGTATTGTCCTGAATGATCAAATTGGAAAAACTACCCGAAGTGCCATATTGATAGATACCGCCACCATTGTACACAACAGAATTGTTTTTGATAATACTATTTGAAATCGTAATCCCAGAATTTTCATTATAAATACCACCACCGGAATTTGCCGAATTGTTAACAATAACAACATCTTGTATAATCGTAGAACTCACCCTGTTAGAAATACCTGCACCTTCATTTGCCCAATTGTCTTTGACCACTAAATTGCGGAGCACAGGCGACGAATTGTCATTGCGTATTCCTCCTCCACGCCCATTGTAGAAGCCATTTTTTATGGTAAAGCCGTCCAATATGGCAGAGTTGTTTAGTGAGTTACCGTCATTCCAGATAACTGGCCTTTCATTTTCTCCATTTAAGATTGACCCTTCCGGCCCTCCGGTTTCCAGCGTACGGTTAGGCAAAATTCTTTCATCATCTAAATCAACAATATCGTTATCAGGATCGAAACCGCCATAGATTTCCACGTTGTTTTTCATTACAAAACTGTTGTCGCCTACGTTGTAATTTCCAACGGCTACAAAAATCTTCTGCACATCTGCGGTGATGATGGCGTTGTGCAAATCTGCAGTGGCATTGTCCCAAGTGCTCCCACCTCCTGTGCCGGCTGCTTCTTCTCTCACATAGATAATTCCATTGGCATCGGGAGCAAGCGGACTGTTATAAGTGCTTTCATACGCTCCCAAATCTATGATACCATTATTGTAAATCCTTGCATTTCCTGCCAAATCGGTGGTGTTTTCATCTAAATCGGGATATAAGTCGTTGCTTCCTGTATTGACAGCCGGAGAATTTTCTTTTAAAGTATAATCGAAGTTGGAAGCGTCATTGAAAACTTCATCAACCGTAATTCCGGTTGCATCCAGATTACCGTTGGAAGTATCGGAGTTTCCTTGTAAAAACGATTGCTTAAAATGAATATTACTACCCGAAATACTTCCAAAAACAATGGAATTGGCTACCGCAAAGGTTCCTCCGTTTGTTGCAAGGGCAATATTGTTTCCATAGCTATTGGTCGTATTGCCTGCCATAGTTACATTTCTTAGTTCTACATAGCCCGAACTGTTCACCGCACCATTGGCCGCACCCGATGATTGAGCTAAATTTCCGGTAAAAAGAACATTGGTTAACACTGGCGAAGAATAGTTATTATTAAATAATCCGGCTCCGCTATAACTGCTTTGGTTACCCTTTATGACCGCATTCGTAATTTTAGAGGAAGATGAGCCTGTGCTGTATATACCGCCTCCATATTGACTTGCCGTATTGCCTTGTATCGTTAAATCTGTAAAAACCGGAGAGCCTCCAAATACATATATTCCGGCACCGCTTTTGGCAGCATTGTTTTTGATGACCAGATTCCGGTAAACAGGTGAAGCTCCCACATTGCGTATTCCACCACCTAGGTCGCTGGGATTAGAACCATTTTTTAAGGTAAATCCGTCTAAAACAGCTGTGTTGTTTAATGTGTTATCAACATTCCATATTACAGGCCTTGCATTTTCGCCATTTAATACAGAACCTTCGGAAGTGGTTTTATTGGGTAAAATACGGTTATGCGATAAATCGGTAATGCCATTCACAGGATCGAAACCACCATAGATTTCAACATTGTTTTTCATAATGAAGCTATGGCCGTCAACGTTGTAGTTTCCTACGGCTACAAAGACTTTTTGTACTCCGTTGGCGTGAATGGCATTGTGTAAATTGGAAGTAGCGTTGTTCCAATCTTTTCCGCTGCCATCTTCACTTACGACCGTGTTTACATAGATGATTCCGTTAGCATCGGGCGTCAATTCTTCATAAGGACTTTCATAAGCACCCAAATCTATAATTCCGCCGTCAGCAAAATTTTGAACACGCGGATTCCCCGCCAGGTCTTTGGTGTTTGCAGCCAATCCTGTAAACAAAGTATTATTTCCCACATTGATCGCCGGAGAGCCATTTTTCAGGGTATAATCTCCTTCCGACAGATTGGTAAAAACAGTTCCGGGGTAGATTCCTGTGGCATCAATGTTTCCGTTGTCCGTATTGCTACGGCCTTTTATCAGGCAGCTTTCCGCACTAAAGCCGCTATTGTAGATATCATCCCAGATGATGCTGTTTCTCCAGTATGTCCAGCCGGAAGCCTGAAAAGGAGATCCGTTACCAGCCAAAGTAACATTCGTGAAAATACCGTTACCCGATAAGTTTTTAACTCCTCTGCCTGTATTTCCGCTGATAAGGACATTGGTAAGTATTGGGGAAGAACCAGTCGGAGAACCAGTATCGTTTGCAAGACCTTCTCCCTGATTATTGATAATACTTACATTGGTTATAACAGGGTGAGCCGTGTAATTCTTTATTCCCCCTGTATAAGATGCTGATGTTGTTGTATTCGAACTGATAATGGTATTGGTGATAACAGGTGAACAGTAAGCATTATATACAGTAGCTCCATTATTGTTTGTATGGTTGTTCCGGATTACTAGATTGGTAAGTGTCGGCGAAGCATATCCATTATAGATCCCTGATCCGAAGCCGCCAACCCCATTCATAACGGTAAATCCGTCCAAAACGGCAGAAGTGTTTAATCCGTTATTGTCATTCCATATAACAGGCCTTGCATTTTGTCCGTTCAAAACAGAGCCGTTTATGGTCAATGAAGGCAAAATCCTTGTATCGTTCAATGTTTTGATGTTGTTTGCAGGGTCGAAACCGCCGTAGATTTCCACATTGTTTTTCATAATGAAGCTGTGGTCGCCTACGTTGTAGTTTCCCACGGCTACAAAGACTTTTTGTACACCATCTGCGTGAATAGCATGGTGCAGATCAGAAGTGGGCGTATCCCAGCTACTGCCGTTACCGTTACCATTTTCGGTTACATAGACGATGCCGTTGTTGTCAGGCACAAGGTAAAATTCGTATGTGCCCATATCAACAGCCGAACCGTAAAGACGCATATTTCCAGCCAAATCAACGCCTCCTGTTCCTCCGTAAGGAGTAAGATAAGTATTATCGCCTGCATCAATTGCCGGGGAAGTAGTTTGCAGACTGAAGCCGGTACTGGCAAACAAAGGGTTTTCCCCGGGTTTGTTGTTGTCTGCCGTATTTCCGGTGGTGTAGCCTTGCGTAATGCTATTTTTCAGCGTAAAAACACCTGCACCGATGTTTTCAATATCTGCTCCCGAAGCAGCAGCATCGTTGTTTTTTTGGTTGTTCCAGATAATGCTGTTATATACTTTAGGGGCGGCATCGCCGGCGTTAAACATACCGGCTCCGTTCATGCTTCCGGTGGCTGTGATCACGAGCTTGTTGCCTGTAATGGTCGTATTTACCACTACCGGAGCCGAATTATTCGTATTATGGATACCTGCTCCATACACATTGTTTATCGTATTGGCAGCGGTGTTGCCGCTAATGACCGAATTAAGGATAACCGGGCTGGAATTATCGTTATATATACCTGCTCCCGATGTGGAGGCATTATTCCCCCTGACAACCAGATTACGGAACGTTGGCGAAGCATATACATTTCGTATTCCTGCTCCGTTGGAATAACTTCCTCCCGTAATGGTAAATCCGTCCAGAATGGCGGTACTGTTCATTACCGTTCCAGAAGTGAATACGTTCCAGATGACGGGGCGGGTATTTTGTCCGTAAAGGATACTTCCATTTGTATTGGAAGCGTTGGGCATGATCCGGTTGTGTTCTAAATCCGTGATGTCGTTATCGGGATCGAAACCACCGTAAATGGCTACGTTATTTTTCATAATGAAGCTACTGCTTCCTACGTTATAGTTCCCAACGGCTACAAATACTTTTTCCACACCCTCCACGTGAATGGCGTTGTGTAAATCATTAGTAGCATTGTCCCAGCCGGAGCCATTTCCGCTACCGTTTTCTGTTACATAAACAATTCCGTTAGAGTCAGGAACGATTTGCGCGTTCATAAATATGCTTATTGACAGCATAATCATGACCCACGTACTTTTCCCGAAAGAAGTAAATTTAATCATGGTGTAATTTTTTGCTTGGATTAATTTTCTCCAAAACAAAAAATAAAAACACATATTCCATGAATATATGGTGTCACAAAAACGTCACAATCTTACTTTTATATTGAAAATAAGCTTGTAGGTCATATCATAGCTTTTAAATACTGTATGTTTGATCTAAAAACCAAGCCCCTAACATATTTTAGGGGCTTGGTTAAAGATTAAGTAAAATCTAAAGTTGTATCAAGCGATTGCTTTTCTTCTGTATTTCATAACGAAGTACATACCCAAAGCAGCTCCCGCAAAAACAAGGAACATCACCCAGCTGTCAATTGGAGCCGGATCTATCGGGTCGT